>CAXTCH010000227.1:0-6034 GCA_964241945.1 uncultured Mucilaginibacter sp. | reverse complement strand
AGCGGTAAAGCAATTGCATATATTATATACTGAACCCGAAGAAGCTTATCAAAACATAGCTCAATTGGCTTCCACCCTATGCAGTACGCAGGCGGCGGCCATTATTTTTGCCGACGGCTCATCAGGCTGGGTCAAAGCGGGCACCGGCATTAATTTCACAGGTGTTGATGATTTCGACAATCTTTTACTGCGAACGCCTGTAAATAATCCGCTGCTCATTCAAACCCGGCAAGATACAGCCTGGGAAAAACATCCGCTTTACACCCGGCAGGGCTTTCATTTTTATGCCGGGGTGGCGTTAACCAATAGCGAAGGTATAATTGCCGGACATTTAGCCGTCCTCGACACCCGTCCCAGAGAACTTACTCAGCAGCAAATTGAGGGACTGCAACTGGCCGGCCGTCAGGTACAGCTTTTGTTGAATAGCAGGGTAGTAAAAGCGGAAGCACACGCGCTGGAGATACATCAGGATCAAATACGCGAGATATTTTATAACGCCGTAAATGCAGTGATTATCACCAATGATGAAAACACTGTTTTACATTGGAACCCCAAGGCCGAAACTACTTTTGGCTGGACCGCGCATGAAGTTGCCGGTAAAAAGTTCGATGAGCTTTGCCTTACAGCGGCTTACCGGCAGACTTACAACCACGCAAAATCAGAAAAAGGAAATGATATTGAAGCGATAGCGATGCACAAGAACGGTTCGGTATTTGAAGTTAATATTGGTTTGTCTTCTTTTACTACCGGGCAGCAAACCTATCATATTGCCTTTATCAGTGACATTACGCAGCATAAGCAAATTACCAGTAAACTGGATAAGCAAAAGGAATTTTATGAGAACATTCTGAACAAATTACCAACCGATATCGCCGTTTTTGACGCCAATCACCGATATTTATTTGTCAACCCGGGCGCTATCAGTAATGAGGAGTACCGCAAATTTATTGTAGGAAAAGACGATTATGAATATGCTGCTTATCGCGGTCGTGATAAATCAGTGGCCGATTACCGCCGCGCGCAATTTTTGCAGATAAAAGATGATGGTAAAGAAATAAGATGGGAAGACAGCCTGCCCAACCCCGAAGGAAAGACAATCACACACCTGCGCCGCTTATTCCCGGTGCATGATGAAAATGGCGAGCTTACTATGGTTATCGGCTTCGGTATGGACATCACCGAGCGTAAAATCATGGAAGTAAAACAGGCGCAGCTGGTAAAACAACTATCAGCCCAAAATGCGCAGCTGATTGATTTTTGCAATATCGTATCGCATAACTTGCGGGGGCCGCTGGTCAATATGTCTATGCTGGTTCAATTTATTGAAGAAACCGAAGATGCGGAAGAGCAAAGGTTTTTGATTTCAAAATTGCAGCCGGTACTGGATAATTTACATACCACCTTTAATGAACTGGTTGAATCCATACAGATTAAGCAAGATCTGGAGGTGCAATCGGAGAAGCTTAATTTTCAGGACTGCGTTCAAAGGACAATAGAAGGATTGAAAACCGAAATCGATAAAACCTGCGCTACCATTGAAACTGACTTTAGCGAAGCCTCGACGGTAATTTACCCGCCTAAATACCTGGTCAGTATATTTCATAACTTAATTGGCAACGCCCTTAAATATCATTCCCCGAATCGTAAACCTGTAATTAAAATTGTAACAAAAAAAGAAAATGACCGTATTATATTATCAGTAAGCGATAACGGCCTTGGTTTGGATATCCAGAAACACAAAGACAATCTGTTCAAAATCGGAAAGGTGTTTCACCGTCATCCCAATGCCAAGGGCTTCGGCTTGTTTATGACAAAAACACAAGTGGAAGCAATGGATGGCGATATCTGGGTCGAAAGCGCTCCTAATGAAGGCGCTACTTTTTTTGTTGAGTTTAAAAAGCAAAATTTATGAGATCAACAACAAATGTTTTTGTCATTGATGATGACAAGACTTTTGTTTTCTTGACCAAGAAGATAATCAAATCAGCGCCTTTCGATACCCATATTGAAGAATTTGGAGATGGACAAGTTGCTATTGACCACTTGAAACGTATTACCGGCGATTGTGATTTATTGCCGGACATTATATTCCTGGACTTGAATATGCCCGTGATGGATGGCTGGGAGTTTATTAAAGAATATCAGCAGCTGCCCGCTCATGTTATAAAAAGAATACGGCTTTATATAGTTTCCTCCTCTATTTCCCCGCATGATATTGAACGGTCAAAAAGATATAGTTTCGTGGCCGATTTTATTACCAAACCTTTGGTTAAACTAAAATTTACCGAAATTGTGGAAAACTTGTACGCGTATTTAAAGTAGCGGCCTCGTTATCTTGTCCTGCATAAACTATTGCCCACAACATTATTATGTTCGATCCTCTATCGGTTAACCTGGATATACTTAAACAGCGGGCCTATAACCTGCGCTGGGCCACTGTGCCTGACGGCGTTATCCCGCTTACCGCTGCAGATCCCGACTTTCCGAGCGCACCGGAGATAGCCGACGCCATTTGCCGCTTTACTACCGACCGTTATTTATGTTACGGACCGCCTGAAGGCTTGCCGGAGTTTAAAACCGGCGTGGCCGCTTACTTTCAAAACAAGCGCAGCTTTGCTGCCTCACCCGAGCATATTTTACCGGTAGATAGCGCTGCCTTTGGTATTTATGTCACCTGCAAGGCGCTGCTTCAACCGGGTGATGAAGCCATCATTTTTGACCCGGTTGATTTTCTGTTCCGTTACTCGGTAGAAGCGCTGGGCGGCAGGGCCGTACCCTTTGCTATTCCGCCGGGCACAGCCACAGTGGATTTTTCAGACCTGAAAGAACTCATTACCCCAAAAACCAGGCTTATCTGCTTATGCAATCCGCTTAACCCTACCGGAAAAGTATTTACCAAAGACGAACTGACTCAGTTAGGTGAAATTGCCTGCCGGCACGGGCTTACTATCTTGTCGGACGAGATATGGAGCGACATTGTATTTGAACCGTATACCTACACCAGTATAGCGTCGGTAAATGAGGAGATAAAAAATCACACAGTTACTGTAACAGGTTACAGTAAATCATACGGACTGGCCGGGTTACGCATCGGCGCCATAATAGCGCCCAATGATGACTTGTATCAGAAACTATTTACAGCCTCTTTGCACAGTTCAACCATACATGGCGCTAACGTACTGGGCCAGGTGGCTGCAACAGCGGCGCTTACCAAATGCGAAAACTGGCTTGATACCTTCATAAAGCACTTGCAGGCCATGCGGGATTTGTGTACATTAGCTTTAAACGCCATTCCGGGTGTAAAATGTATTTCGCCCGAAGGCTGCTATGTGGCTTTTGCAGATATTAGAGGAACAGGTAAAAGCAGCGCTGAAATCCAGCAGCTATTATTAAATGAAGGTAAAGTAGCCGTAGTGCCGGGCCTTAAACAATGGTTTGGTAACGGCGCCGAAGGATATATTCGCTTAAGCTTTGCCACATCGGAAAGCATTTTAAAAGAAGCGCTTTTAAGAATAAACCGTACACTGATATGATAAGTGCCAGCGTTGTAATTATTGGAGGGGGAATAGCCGGGCTGACTTTAGGTGCTCTGCTCAATGAAAAAAACATCAATTTCGTGATCAACGAAAGAGCAAATGGTAATTCTACATTAGGCCATGCTTTTTTAATGCACACCGATGGGCTGAACATTTTGAACGAACTGAGCAGTGATTACCACGTAGCGTTGCCGGGTAATTTGCTTGATACCTATAGTTTGAGCCGGCCCGACGGTCAGGAAATCAGGCGTGTACCGCTCGACTCATGGAAATGCATCAGGCGGTCAGACATGATTGCATTTCTGACCTCTCTCTTGCCTGAAGGCAGTGTTAAAACCGGTCGTCAGTTTTCGCACTTTTTGTATGAAGGTCCGAAGGCCGTGGCAGCGGTATTTTTGAATGGTGATGTAGAGTACGGAGACTTGTTTGTAGGCGCCGACGGCATTAGTTCAAAGGTCAGGCAAACACTTTTCGGAAAAACGGAATACTCGCCTACCGTAGTTAAAGAAATTGTTGGTATTGCGCCGGTTACAGCTTCGTTTAAAGATCAGCTTACTGTATTCACCAAGTATCAGCATCCGGATAAGGGTTTATCTTTCGGCGCTATTCCGGCTTCTGATAACCAATTGGTGTGGTTTATGCAATACGATGCCTCCGAGAAAGATGTGATGCAAAACTGCCCGGAGGAAATGGCCGCTTTTTGTTCTGAACAGCTAAAAGACTTTCCTGCACCGGTAAAAGATATTCTGACAGCAAATGACTTTAACACCAGTCATATCTGGAACACCACAGATTTTAATTTACTCTCCGCTTTTCATCAGCACAATGTAGTACTGATTGGTGATGCTGCGCATGTTGCGCTCCCCTTTACCAGTTCGGGAACTACGAATGCTATCATTGATGCCAAAGTACTGACGGAATGCTTGTTATATACGACTTCTTCTGAAGAAGCTTTCCGAAAATATTATCATCTGCGTGCCGATGAGGTAGCCAAGCATACCACACTGGGCCGGCAGTTAAAAGAAGTGTTTCTGCATCCGCATAAAATTGCTGAAGACGCAAAACCGGTACCGCTTATTTCACGAAAAAAAGAAACGGTAAGCAGCCATACCAAACAAAACCCGGTGCAAGTATTATATTTCACTGATCCGGTATGTTCTACCTGCTGGATTATACAACCACAGCTGCGTAAACTGAAGCTGGAATATGGCGACTATCTGCACATGCAATACGCTATGGGCGGCCTGCTTTCGTGCTGGGAAGACGGCAACACCGGCAGCATCAAAAGCCCGGACGATGCGGCTAAGCATTGGGAAGAAGCCTGCCGGCTGTATGAAATGCCGATGGACGGTGATGTTTGGATTGAAGACCCTTTATACTCCTCTTATCCGCCATCTATTGCATTTAAAGCGGCCCAGTTGCAGGACGAAAATAAGGCGATAGAGTTTTTGCGCTGCATTCAGGAAATGCTTTTTTTGCAGAAGAAGAATATCATTAAGTGGCAGCACATTGAAAACGCTGCCTTTAATGCGGGACTTGATACGGTAAAGCTGCTCGCCGACTTTAAACATCATGCCCCCGAAGCCTTTAAAGCCGATTTGGAGCTGGCAAAGCAAAATAAAGTGACCGGCTTTCCTACCCTGTTCTTCTCTGATGGTTCGGGCAGGCAGTTTATGCTGCGCGGCAACCAGCCCTATGAGCATTTTGAAAACATTGTTACTACGTTGTTGCCTGAGGCTAAAAAGCTGGATTACGACCGAAGCCCACAGGCACTATTTGAGCGGTTTCCTACCCTTACCGAGAAAGAATTTATGGTGCTGAGCAATTTTACAAAAGAAGAAGCCGAAGCAACCTTAAACACCTTATTTAAAAACGGACAAATTGAAAAGGAAATGAGCAAAAACGGCACTATCTGGAAAAGCCGATTGGTTTATAGTGCTTAAATTGTTGGGGTGAGCAGCTTGATAGAGCTATAGCCGATTTGAATTTTTTATCTTTAAAAACTTTTTTAAAGCATTTAACTTCCTAAAGCTATATGACAAATCCTACATCAACTGATATTTTTGAAGCAGCCCGCAGCAATAATCTGGAAGGATTGAAAGCGGCTTTACATACCACAAACCCGGATGTTACGGATAGCCGGGGCTCAACGCCCTTAATTATCGCCGCCTACTACAACCATCCGGAAGCAGTAAAAATCTTACTGGAAAACGGCGCTAATCCCGATTTGCAGGATGGCATGGGTAACACCGCATTAATGGGCGTATGCTTTAAAGGTTATACTGAAGTGGGCAAAATACTGCTGGAACACCAGGCTGACCCAAATGCTGCTAATGGTAATGACGCCACTGCCCTTTCATTTGCGGCTACCTTTAATCATAACGAGTTGATTAAACTGTTGCTGGAAAACGGCGCTAATAAAGATATCCGCGACCGCTTTGGTAAAACCCCTGCCGATTATGCAGGCGTACAGGGCAACGAAGAAGCTTTCTTTTTAC
>CAXTCH010000226.1:3428-6101 GCA_964241945.1 uncultured Mucilaginibacter sp. | reverse complement strand
GTTAAAGCACAGCCCCACAAATTAAGTCCGCATGATACCACCAGTGCCGAAGTAAACGGCGCTAAGATCACTATTATTTACGGTAGTCCGGGGGTAAAAGGCCGCCAGGTGGGCACTGAACTGGCGCCTTATGGTAAAGCCTGGCGACTGGGTGCTGATGAAGCTACGATATTTACCACCAGCAAAGACATTAAAGTACAAGGCAAAAACCTGCCTGCCGGTACTTACACTTTATTTGCTATTCCTAACAAAACCGAATGGAAATTTATTTTTAATTCGCAAACCGGCCAGTGGGGTATTAAGCGCACTGGTGAGGCGAATTTTGATGAATCGAAAAATGTGCTGACCGTTACGGCCAAACCTATTGATGCCGGCATGGAAGAACGCATGAAATTTATTATCGATTCCAAAGGCTTCACTTTTCGCTGGGATAAAATCGCTGTTCCGGTAATGATTAAGTAAGCTTGCCGAATAGTTGATAAATAAAATGGGATAGATGATAAAACATCTATCCCATTTTATTTTAATAGTTGACTATTCCTCTAATTTACTTGTCTCTGTAATGCCTTTCCAGTTATCGGAGCGGAAGGGCGCTACCGGTACACCGGCTTTAATAAAAAGGTTGGCCTCTATGGGCGAATCGCTCCAAGCATACCTTACTGCTACCGGCTGGGGTACCTGGCTGCACCAAACCTTTACTTTATTGCCCGTAATTTCGGCCTGGGCGTAATAAAATTTATGGTCGGCACCGGCCAGTTCAAAACCTTTCAGGTAGCCATACTTGTCTTTCACTACCAAACCGTCGCCAACAGCGTTAAAGCTAACAGTAGCATAGCCCGATTGAAAATCAGCAGCGCTAAACAGAGGGCTCGGATCATATCCAGGCAGGTGATAAACCGCATTGAGCGCCGTACCGGCCATGCGCAAGCCAAAAGGCCCCTTCCGGGTAGGGTGCAGGTTATTAGGGTCGCCCAAATCAATTGAAACGGTCATTGCCGTGTGAGGAAGTTTCAATGTTGTGGTTTCGGCCTCCCGAAGTTCGGCCCAGGTACTCCCCTCATTGCTGTTTTGCATCGGGCCGTATGACGGTAGCTGCATGATCAGGAAGGGAAAATCAGTCTTCCATTGGTTGCGCCAGTCGGTAATCATCATGGGTAATACGGTACGGTACTGGTAGGCCCGTCCGGCGTTGCTTTCGCCCTGGTACCAGATTACCCCCGCTATGCTCAACGGAACCAACGGATGAATCATGCCGTTGTACAAGGTGGAAACCGTATTATTCGGCATTAATTCCATGTGATGAGGCTGTGTCCAGTCGGCCATTAAATGCCAGTTGTTATCAAGTCTTACAGTAGTATCGGCAAATTGCACCTGTATATCATTGCCATCTCCCAAAAGCCCTACGCCAAAAAAAGACGGGTCTTTTTGCCCCGACAACAACTCAAGCAATAAGCTGTTATCTCCGGAATGCCAGGTACCTGCGGGTAAGGCAATAGGCTTTCCTTTAGGCAATGCCCCTTTAAAGATAGATTTACCGTTGATGTACAGTTCCATATCCGCATCGGTTTGCCCTAACTTTAAGGTAGAAGGAGCTGTACTTTGCAAAGTATCCAGCACAAGGGTCCGCTGCATAAAGGCTGCACCCCGGAAGGCGGTCCACTTGCCCTGCCACATCCAGGTACCCGAGGTACCCATGTTCCAGGCATTAAAGAACGAGCTGGGTTGGGTAGATAGCTGAGCGGCGGTATACATCACTTCCGGCTGATTTTTATAGGAGTAAGCCCTGATCTGCTTTTCGGCCTGCTTTTCAATATCAGCCATGTTATCCGGCTGCCGGCGGGCTATTGCACTAAATTCGGGCGAATTGAGCAGTGTGGGTTTACTGATCCAGCACTCCGCCTGGGTGCCGCCCCAACTGCTGTGCACCAGTCCTACCGTAACGTGCAGCTGCGCCGCTAACTGCTTGGCAAAATAATAGCCCACGGCTGTAAAGTTTCCGATACTTTCGGGCGATGCTTTTATCCATTCACCGCCGGCCACATCCTTCTCAGGTGCGGCACTCATTTTTTTCGCAACCAGAAACTGGCGTATTGGCTGCTGGTCGGCCACTTTCTGTTCCGCCTGGTAACCTTCGGCACTATGCAGTGTAAATTCCATATTGGATTGCCCCGAGCATATCCATACTTCGCCTATCATAATGTCCTTGTAATGCAGATAGGCTTTGCCCGAGGTAATATCCATTACGTGCGGGCCGCCTTCTTTCATGGGCTGCAGGGTTGCTTTCCAATAGCCTTGTGCATCAGCATTAACATTGGTTTGGTGCCCGTTAAACAAAATATTTACCCGGGCGTTCTTCCTGGCCCATCCCCATACCGCAATGGGCTGGTTGCGCTGCAATACCATATGATCGCCAAAAAGTTTAGCGGTGGATAGCTGGGCTTTTGCAGGTATAACAGCAATGAAGAATAAGAATGCAGCGAACAAGTACTTTCTACAAACTGCTAAGGCTGGTAGTATCATATTTTTTTACATAAAAGGTTTATAATATGCAGGATTGCCTGTAAAAATAATGGTGCTGAAGCTATTTTACAACTGCCGGGTAAAAACAGCAAAGCCCCGTTTACCATGTAAACGGGGCTTTTATAATTTTATGGTTGTTATTACTTAAAACGG
>CAXTCH010000226.1:0-3418 GCA_964241945.1 uncultured Mucilaginibacter sp. | reverse complement strand
GGCTGGGTATTGTTATTGGCACGGCTCAATACATTAACCTTCCACAATTGCAGTGAATTGAAATAGGTTTTTTTGCCGGTTTTATCTGTCCAGGGGCGGCCTTTTAAATTAAAGGACACTTCTACATTGTCGCCCGCACGTACATTATCCAAAAGATTGCAGCGGTCCTGGATGGCTTCAAATTTCAAATATTCAGGATACTGCGGATTTTCAATATATTCAAGTATCAGCTCTCTCTTCTTTAAGCTATCGGTCACCTGTTGAGTAGGAGACACTTCGTGCACTTTTCCTTTAATGTCCATAGTGATTTACGTTTGAAAAGTAAAGTTAATGCATTTACTTATAAATAAGGCATATTTTAATGATAAATTTGCCGGTTACTATGGACATTTTTCACCAAAGCAGCAAAATCATCATCACCTGCAATAAACGGCTGTCGCCCTATTTGCAGCAGGAAGTGCAAGCCTTAGGCTTTAAGCCCGACCGGGTATTTACAACCGGCATCGAGCTTACCGGAACGGTAAATGATTGTATTGTGCTTAATCTTAATTTGCGCTGTGCCAGCCAAATACTGTATTCGCTCAAAAGCTTCACTGCTGATGATCCGCAGGACTTATACAATGAGCTGGTGACGATTGAATGGGAAAAATTGATCGATTTCAGTGGTTACTTCTCTATTACGTCAAACGTAAACAATGAACATATCCGTACACCGCTTTTTGCCAACGTAAAAGTTAAAGATGCCATTGCCGACCGTATTAAATCCAACAAAGGCATACGCCCCAATTCTGGTCCGGAGCAAAACAAAACGGTGATTCACTTATACTGGCAGGATAACAAGGCTGAGATATTTGCCGACACCTCGGGCGAAACCCTGGCCAAGCATAGCTATCGCAAACTACCGGGCAAAGCGCCGATGCTGGAGGCTTTGGCAGCAGCTACCATTATGGCTACCGGCTGGGACAAGCAAAGCACATTTATTAACCCGATGTGCGGCTCGGGTACGCTGGCCATTGAGGCCGCTTTGCTGGCTACTGAAAAAAGCCCCGGCTTTTTCAGGATGAACTATAGTTTTATGCACCTGATGGGCTACGATGAGCAGGTATTTTTTACCGAGCGGCGCAAACTGAAAGATAAAGGCAAAAAGGAAACCGGCTTTAAAATTATTGCTACCGATATCTCTGACGACGCCGTAGATATTGCCCGCAGGAATGCAAAAACAGCGGGGGTAGAACATTTGATTGAATTTACTGTTTGTGATTTTGCCGACACTGAAGTACCCGGCCCACCCGGCATCGTGATGTTTAACCCCGAATATGGCGAACGCCTGGGCACGCATACCAAGCTGGAAGCCACTTACAAGCGTATCGGCGACTTTTTAAAGCAGCGCTGCCTGGGTTATAAAGGCTATGTATTTACGGGTAACCCGGACCTGGCCAAAAAAATCGGGTTGCGGGCGGCACATAAATTTGAATTTTATAACGGTAAGCTCGACTGCCGCTTGCTGGAATATGACATGTATCTGGGCAGTAAAAGAGAACCTAAAGAAGAATGAAAAAAGCAATCATAATTATCGGGTTATTACTTTCAACCCTATGGGTAAAAGCACAAGAGGGGCTGGCCTTTCCTTTTCAGGGCGGCAAGCAGGTAATGATGGATTATTTTAAAAGAACGATTGTGATAAGCCCGGAGCTGGCAAAGAAAGCGGCTAACGGCACTGTAATTTTTAAGTTCACCGCCGATGAAAAAGGCGCCATAAAAAAAATTATTGTGTATTACGCGGATGATGTAATGCTTACCCAGCCGCTGATTGAGGCCCTTAAACAGTCGGACCATAAATGGGTAATTCCAGATAAGGAAAAGCTGCACGATTTCATCATTCCGTTTACTATTGCGTTCAATATTCCGGCTGCAACAACGCCGGGTATGCAAAGGGCTTTGTATAATTATTATACCGGCCGTAATGCCATTAACACCTATAATCAGGTACCGCTGGACATGGCTACATTACTGCCCACCATTACCGTAAACTACGATATAAGCACAGATTAACAGTTAGTTAAATAGAGTTTTTTTGTTTAAACAAAAAACTACTGATTAATTTTTCACGTAAATGCCTAAAGTTAAGTTTTAGACAGGTACATGAAAAATTCGTTAGAAAACAAAATTAAGGCAGTTGCCGCCAACATCAGAAAGACCAGGGAATCCAATCATTACACTCAAGAGTATTTGGCAGCCAAACTGCACATTTCGCAAAATGCGTACAGCAAGATTGAGTTAGGCTACACTAAAATTACCGTAGAGCGCTTATTTCAGATTGCAGAAATATTAGAGATAGATGCGCTTGAATTGATTGGCCTAAGCCACAGCAATAAAATGGCCAGCTAAACTGGCCATATTTTAAATAATCATCAAAATCACATATAACCTTATCAGTTCCTTACCATTTTCTCCAGCGCCTCGATAAATAAAGGCGAGTCGTTCAGACTTTCCACCAGCTGTACATGCTCTCCGCCCAGTTGTTTAAATTCGGTGCCATATTCTTCAGTTACTTCATAAACGGTTTCCAGGCAGTCGGACACAAAAGCAGGGCAAAATACCAGCAGGCGTTTTTTACCTTCGGCTGCCAGCCTGGCTACCACTTCAACGGTATAGGGCTGCACCCAGGGATCGCTGCCGAGGCGGGATTGAAAGCAAATGATATATTTCTCTTTAGGAATGTTCAGCTTTTCGGCAATCAGCTGCGCGGTGTGGTGAGACTGCGCCGAATAACAGAATTTATTGGTATCGTTTAAGGTATCGCAGCAGCCGTTTACTTTAAGGCAGTAGCTGTGCGTATGGTCTGATTTAACAAGCTGACGTTGCGGTAAACCATGAAAGCTGAATAGCACATGGTCGTAACTTTCCGGGTTGTATTTACGACCATTTTCGGCAAAGTTTTCAATCATGAGCTCATTGTCATGAAATGAATTGACAAATGACATACCTGGTATAGTAGGCCATTTAGCCACCAGTTCCATCACCTTTTGGTATACAGAACCGGTACTGGCCGAAGCATACTGCGGGAACAGGGCAATTACCCTGATGCTTTCCACCAAAGCATCTTTAAGGCGCTGCAATGCATCTTCAATACTCGGGGTTTGATAGCGCATAGCCAGTTCAACAATATAATCATCCCCCAAGCGCTCCTGTAACAATTCACGCTGGCGCATACTATAATACAGCAGCGGGGAACCGGTTTTTTCGTCCCAGATCTCCTTATATAATTTGGCCGATTTGGGCGCTCTGAACGGCGTAATGATCCCCTGCACCAACAGGGCACGGCTTACCGGATTAATGTCAATCACCCGGCCATCCATTAAGAATTCATTCAGATATTTGCGTACATCCGCCGTTTGCGGACTATCCGGCGTACCCA
>CAXTCH010000225.1:0-6106 GCA_964241945.1 uncultured Mucilaginibacter sp. | reverse complement strand
GGAGCAAACGGGGCAGGTGAACCTCCTCGTTGTAAGTGAGAATTAGGAAAGAGAATACAGCGCTCAAATCAATTCAGCTTTAATAATCATTGACTTCCACAGATAAGGAATGCGCCCGCACCCTTTAAACGCCAACACCCTAAATCCATGATGAACTAATAACCGGCTCAAGGTGCTGGCCGACCATAGTTTGATATGCCCCCCCTGCCACAAGGGGTCCATGTGCGCATCCCATTGGTTGAAAATACTCAATACCAGGTTTTTCAGGTAGCCATGGTAAGGGGTAGACAGTATAAGTTGCCCGCCCGGCTGCAACTGGTTTTTACAAAAGGCGATAAACGTATCGGGGTCATACAAATGCTCAATTACTTCGGTGGCAATAATGGTATCTAAAGGCAAGCCCTGCAACGGCGCCGGCAGAGATTCCGACATTAAATCCTGCACGGCAAAACGTTCCGGGTATTCCTGCTGCGCTATGCGGATGCCCATTTCTGAGGCATCCGTACCGTAGGCATTAAACTCTTTACGGATTAAGCTTTTTACCAAATATCCATTACCGCAACCGGCATCTAAAATGCAGCGGTTTTTATCCTTGTTCAATAAGCCAATCAGCGGTTGCTCCAAATAATTAACCAGGTGGTCAGCTTCGGTTCCGGTATACCCGTAATCTTTATACGCCATGCGGAATCAGTTGTTGATAGTGGTGAATATATTGCTGCGCCAAAGCTTTCCCGGTAAAATCGTTATAAATGAATGCCGGAGCCTGTTGGCTGATTTCCTTAAGCCGCTCGCGCTGTGTATTAATCAGGTGAATTTGCCCGGCGATGCTTTCGCTGTCCGTGTCGCACAGCCAGCCCATTTGGTGCCGGCTCACGTAATCGGCCAAACCCACTTGCCGGCTGATGAGCACGGCAGTACCTACGCTGAGGCTTTCGATTACTACATTGCCAAAGTTCTCGTTATACGAAGGCAGAACCATTACATCATACCGGCGCAAAAAGCTGAATTTATGCTCTTGCTGAAAGCCTGCCCAGGTAACATGCGCAGCAGTTTGATGGGCCTCGGTAAGCGCTTTAAGCGGTTGTATATAAGTTTCATCTCCAGCACCGGCTATGGTAAGATGATAAGGTTTGTTAAGTAAAGGCAAGGCATGAAGCAATAATTCTAAACCTTTTTTTGCATCTATCCGCGAGTAAAAGAGCAGTTGTAAGGGCCCCTGGTTTATTGCTTTTTGTTCCATGCTTTGCACGGGCAATTTTACGAAGTTGGGTAGCGTAAAGGTGCCTGCCGGACGGGTAATTTTATGCAAATCGCCGGCCTCGGCCTTTGAGGTAGCATGCAGGTAACATTTACCAAGCGCAAACCGGTTGAACGCACGGTGCATCAATTTCTTTATGCCGCTGTTACGGTGACTGAAGGAATAGGTACTCAGCATACCCCTGGGCGATATTACCACCGGCTTATTCCGCTGCAGCGCAATCAGGCACGACAGGACGGAGACTAAATTCCACCAGGCATGAATATGTACCACGTCGTAATGTTTCGCCTGCTTCCAAACCGCTTTAAGCAGCGCGGGCGAGAAGTGGGAGCGTCCCTTGGTGAGCCGTTTAAAATAAGTAACCCTTACGCCATCTACTTCAACCGGTTCACCAACGGGCACTTCCAGTTCATGCGTGCCGTTGGCCGTAGTGGTAAATACCTGCACTTCGCAGCCGGCGCGCTGCAACTGCTCGCTCAGTTCGGCTACCGACATGGTGGGACCACCGTAAATATAGGCCGGCTTGTAAGCCGCTGTAATCTGCAATATTTTCACACCGGTTTCACTATGCGGGCCGATACAAGTATTTTGGCAATTACCAGCATACTTATGTAGCTCCAGAATACATTATTAATTAAAAACTCAAAGCTCAGTCCGCGCCAGAATATCTGAAATAATCCACTGAAAATCAATGCTGTGCCCAGCAGATAGCCGCCGAATAAAAATTCTGCTTTTTGTGATATGATCTGCGCTACAGCGCCATAAGTAAATAAAATAACAAACACGCCCAATGAGCCGTAGCTCAGATACGCATCCACAATGAAGGCAGGCTTTGCCGATACTTTGGATGCCCGGTACACCACGCCGGCGCTGTATACCCGTTCCATCACCAAATCTTCAGTAATGGGTTTGGATGGCCAGAAAACCCTGGGGACAATGGCAATAAGGGATTGCTTCAGCAGCGTAAATCCGTAAAAATCAATAACGGTGGGGGTGGAGGAAACGAAGCGGGTGAACATATCAATTTCGCTGAGGCGGTACACGGCAAAATCCCAGTTGGTTTCAGTCAGGTCTTCATCGCTGTTCAAGGCCGCATCCAAGGCTACTTGCGAAGCCTCGTCCGAATTGGCATCACCCGTCCAGGCACTCTGCCTGAAAGCGTGATTATAGGTAGGCAGAAAAATAAACAGCACCATAATGGCCGGAACGAAAATAGCCATTACCGCTTTTTTATAACTTGGGTACAAAAAGATGCCTAAAACTAATATACTGATAATGATGGGCTCTTTAAAACCTGAAACAAATGCATTATAAAAGTTAAACAGGTACAAAGCGCCGCATATAGCAATATTGGCTGGCTTTTTTAAGGGTATGGCAAAAGCCAGCGCAAGTGTGCCTGCTATAAAGCTTAAGGTATTAAACTGGTTGGAAAACTGCGACAAACCAGGCAGATGCAAAAAAAGCAGTGCCACAGGCAGGGAAATCACCGCAAACCGCAATAATACATTGGCCAGTTGATCAGGATCTACCTTAAACTTCTTTTCTGCCGGGTAATTCATGTTTACCAATATGCCGGTTACCAGGGCGGCATGGCCCAGGCAGTAATAGCGCTGACATTGTGCTGTAAGTTTCAGCTGCTCCATATTGGGCATGGCGGCAAAAAGGGCTTTGTGAAAATCTTCGTACCCGATTTGATCCAGAAAATAAAAGATGGAGGTGCAACAGGTGTAACCGGCAAAAATGATGTGCATCAAAAATATGGGGCGCATCATTTGTTCAGCTATGCTGCGGTCTGCCGGCAGGGGTTTTACCCAGCCGGTAAGGGTCACCGCAAAGATGAAAAATGAGCCCAGCCAGGCAATCATATAAGACAGCTCGGGACTTGAAGAAAATAAAACTGAGAACAGCCAGGGAATATATAATACAATAAACCGCTCGGCCGCCGTACTTTTACCGCTCATTTAAGGCTAATAGGTGGTCATGATAACGCCTGTTTTTACGTGAATCAGCCAAAAATGTTATCGGTATCGAATATTTATTAACAGGGAGTTAATGTATTTTCGATGGCCTGGGCGATGGCTTCAAAACTCCAGATGCTAATCTTTTGCTGCGAGCGGCAGCCGTAGCTGAGCAGCTGCGATTTCGACGAAGTGAGTATCTGCAGGGCTTCGGTCAATTCGTTCAGGTTTCGGCTTTTAAATACCCTTCCGTTGTAGCCTTCTTCAACCAAATCAACAGCGCAACCTACCTTATCCGCCACCAGCACCGCTTTTCCGGCGGCCATGGCTTCGTTTACCGCCAGTCCCCAGGTTTCACCAGGCCCCCGGGAAGGGAGGCAGAACAAATCGCAGGCCTGGTAAATAACCGGCATGTAGCTTTGATTCTGAAAGTCCATAAAGTGAACATTCCGGCAGGTTTGTGCTTGCTGCTTTAATGATGCTTCCAGCGGACCGTTGCCCACCAACAATAAATGACAGTGGCTTTGGTTAAGTTGCGTAAATGCCTCCAGCAACAGCAGCGGGTCTTTTTTTTCCTCAAACTTACCGGCAAACAAAATTACCACCGCTTCCGGATGGATGCCCAAGCGGTTGCGCAGGGCTTGTGCTTCCGCGCTTCTGAGTTCTGCAAAGCGTTGATTATCTACCGCATGTGGCGCAAAAGTCAGTTGTGATTGCTGCAAACCAAATTTTTTGAAGTACGCTTTATTCTGGGTGCCGGTGTAAAAGGCATGGTTTACCTGATGGTACACCCAGGTAAGAAATAAAGCGCGAAGCATCGCTTTCAATCCCTTATTTTCATCCAGCAGGGTGGAGTCGCCGCGGAAATATACCGGTATTTTGTTTTTAAAGTAACGTATCGCTTTCAGGTGACTCTGGTAAGCCCAGCCAAAGAAAAGCACAGCATCCGGCTTTAATTGCTCGATACGCTTTACTAAATCGGGATTAATAATGCCCTTAAAATGATGGGAACCGGGTTGTGCGGCAGTGTTTTTAACAAACTCATAGGGATAACCCTCCAGCAGGGGAATATCCCAGCTGATAGCGCGGTTAAAGCCGGGATCGTGCTTCGTAACAGAATCTTCTCCCCAAGTATAAAATACCTTAACAGGTATCTTTCCCCGCTGATGTAAGAGCTGGAAAACAGGCGCATAATACTGTACCGGATGGGTAGTAACAATAGCCAGCATGAGGTAGTTACAAATCTGTTTGGGTTACTAAATTAAAAAAATCTGCCTGCTGCTCCGTCATGTGCTCAGCCGAGTATTTATAAATGGCCTGCAGGTTATAGCGCTGTTCGGGTAAAGCGCCCTGCAAAACTTTCAGCATAAAATCATAAGCGCCGCTGATAGCTTGTGCAGGTGTGTTAAAGTTGTAGTGGTAAGGCGCTGCAAACTCATCCAGCACATCTGCCGCTGCACCAGGCTCATTTAAAATTGCCAGTAAGGGTTTTTGGGTGCTTAGGTAAGGGTATAGTTTTGAAGCGGTATAGCCTTTTGCATCAGAACCCGGAACTACCAAAGCATCGCTTGCGAGTAAAGTAGTCAAAGTGTGGTAATAGCTTATGCGGTCGGTATATTCAATTACCCGGTCCGCTAAACCATACGCTGCTGCCAGTGGCTGCAGGGTGGGTTGGCCCTGGCCTGCGGGCGCATAGCTGGTGCCGATGAAAGTAAGGCGCAGCGGCTGAAACAACTCCGGTTCGTTTTTTAATCCCTGCTGCAAGGCTGTAAATATGATATGTAAGGCGCTATGCATATCCGCACCGCCACGACCCACATAAACTATATTTTTACAAGCCGGATTCAGCAAGCTTGTAAACCGGCTTAGGTTGGCGTGGGCAATCTGCAAATCAAGGTCGAGCGCGCCAAAGGTGATTATCCTGGCAGGCAGGCTTCGGGCAGCGGCATAACGCTGCCGTATGTCATCTATATAAGGCTGCGAAACGCTGATCAGGCCATCCGCACTTTTCATGGCTATTGCTTCGGTATATTTATTAAGCCGGTATGAGAACCAGTATTTGGGCGAGCGCTGGTGTTTTGGCTTGTCTTGATAATACTCCGAATGCCAGGGGTCCTGCAAATCGATGATATAAGGGGTATTAAACCGTTTTTTCCAATAAGCGCCTAAAATGCAAACGGGAAATTGTGTGGTAGAAAAGTAAATCAGGTGGTAATGCGAATTTTTTAACAGGTCATTTACCTTTTGCCGGTAAAACCACAGCGAGCGTAAAGCAACGCTGCCCAATCCGGCTTTTGAGGTCCATTTTTTATTAAAAGCTTTTACTTGGTGAACTTTTACAGTGGCGGGGATGCTTTGTAGTAATAAGTCGTCCTGCACCATGTCGGTATCATCAGGCTGCACGGTAACAACCTCCGCTTCCCAGCCGAAGTTTTCAAAATAAGGCAAGCTCATACACACACGCTGCATATCGGCCGCGTTTACCGGCGGAAAATAAGGCGATATGATGAGCACTTTTTTCAATCGGCCAGTGTTTGCTGTATTACGTTTAAAAACTTGCTGCTTTCGGTGTCCCAGTTCAGTGTTTGTTGCCCTAATTGATAATTATACCTGCGGGCCTCAAGTAAAGCCTGCGGCTGGTTCAGGTAAAATTGTACAGCATCTTCCAGCGATGCCGGCTGATGCTGGTTGTACAGCCTGCCTGCTTCGGGATATTTCGTTATAAAATCCCGCTGCGCCTGTGTATCGCTGGCAATAATAGCCAGGCCGCATTGCAGGTAAGTAAAAATTTTATTGGTCAGGCAAATGTCGCGGTTAAGGGTAGTGCTGATTTCGGTAGCCATCCCGATGTCAAACTGTGCGGCGAAGGCAAAAAGCGCATCCGGCGCTA
>CAXTCH010000224.1:0-6109 GCA_964241945.1 uncultured Mucilaginibacter sp. | reverse complement strand
CGGGTACCAGTAAAAAATTATCGGGTGCATACTGGCGTATGCGGGTAAACTCTTCGCTCTTGGTAGCACCTACTACATACATCAAGCGGTCGGCACCGGCCAATTGGTTTGCCTTTTTAATAACAGCTTCATACAACAATCCTTCGTTGGTTTCGAGGTACTGATAATCACGACTGCCTGCTGATGAAGTAAGCGCCAGGATAATCACCCATTTATCTTTAAAATGCAGGTAAGGCGTGATACTGTCATGCCCCATGTAAGGCGTTATGGTAATGGCATCAAAGCCCATACCTGAAGCAGCTTCATCAAAAAAGGCTTTTGCATACTGTGTGCTGGTGTTACCAATGTCGCCGCGCTTGGCATCTATGATAGAAATGCAATCTTTGGGTAAATACTGATAAGTTCCTATCAAACTCTGCAAACCTGCAATACCCCTGCTCTCGTAAAAAGCAGCATTGGGTTTATAAGCCACGCATAAGTCTTTGGTAGCATCAATTATGCGCTTGTTAAATTCCAGTACCGGATCGGCATAGCGGTGCAAAAAATCAGGAATTTTGGTGATATCCGAATCTAACCCCACGCATAAGAAAGATTTTTTATGCTTTATTTGCGCCACCAATTGCTGATAATTTAACATGCCGGATGAAGTAATAATTTTTCACATCAAAAAAACTAAAATTTAACGAAAGCGTTAAGCATTTAAGGTTAATTTTTCATGCAATTGATATTGTTAAATTAATTGTGTACTTTTACAACGTTTCCTTTTAACATCTATCTGCATTAAGCAAGGTGCTTTAAAAATCCCGCGTTGTTTTACAAAAACATCTCTTATTAATTTGTTAATCGCAGTAAAACTGCCCATGCATTTTTCTGACTATAAAAAATAATTCTTTTTTGGACCCATTATTCATCTCATGCCTGATACATTAGAATTGAATGAAAAGCTCGTGCCTGAGCTTCGCCAATTGGCAAAAAATTTAGGCATTATTGAAGCTGACGAACTACGTAAACCACAGTTAATTACCCGCATTGTTGAGCAAGAGCAGCTAATAGAAGCAGCACGCCAGCAACAAAGCGTTTTAGAAAGCACTTACAGCGCTCAAGATACAATAACTCCTGACACGGATACTGCAACTGATACCGGCGAAAAGCCCCGCAAAAGAACCCGTACTTTAAAGCCGAAAACTGCTGCCCAGCCTGAAACTGAGACAGACAGCCCGGATTTATTTGAAACGCCGAAGGTTACAGCGCCCGAGCCCGAACCTGAACCAGCGCCTGTTGAAAATACCACCCCGGAAACACAAGAGGCCAGTACCCCTGCCATTACTGAAGAGCCGGTAAAAAGGCCTGCAGTTGTACCCGAGCAGCGCCAGCAACGCTTTGAGCGCCGCCCGAATAACAATGCAACCAACAATGGTTATAACAAGGACAATAATGGTTCAGCACAACCGCAGCAGCAGTCATCGCAAAAAGCTCAGGAGCCACCTATTAATTTAGATTTTGATAATGTTATTGTAAATGAAGGTGTATTGGAAATTATGCCCGATGGCTACGGTTTCCTGCGCTCTTCAGACTATAATTATCTGACTTCGCCTGATGATATTTATGTATCACAGTCGCAAATCAAGCTGTTTGGCTTGAAAACCGGTGATACGGTGCGCGGCAGCATCCGCCCACCAAAAGAAGGTGAAAAATACTTCCCATTGGTACGCGTGGAAGCCATTAACGGCCGCCAGCCCGCGCAGGTGCGTGACCGTGTACCTTTCGACCACCTGACCCCGCTTTTCCCGGCAGAAAGATTGAACCTGTTTACCGATGGCGGTAACTACTCTACCCGTATTATGGACCTGTTTTCGCCGATAGGCAAAGGCCAGCGTGGGTTAATTGTAGCGCAGCCCAAAACCGGTAAAACCGTGTTACTGAAAGATGTAGCCAACGCTATTGCTAAAAATCATCCGGAAGTTTATTTGATTATCCTGCTGATTGACGAGCGCCCTGAAGAAGTAACGGACATGGCCCGCAGCGTACGTGCTGAAGTGGTGTCCTCTACCTTTGATGAGCCCGCCGAGCGTCACGTAAAAATTGCCAACATTGTGCTTGAAAAAGCAAAACGTATGGTAGAGTGTGGTCACGATGTGGTAATTCTGTTGGACTCCATTACCCGTTTGGCCCGTGCTTATAATACGGTAGCCCCTGCCTCAGGCAAAATTTTATCGGGTGGTGTAGATGCGAATGCCCTGCATAAACCCAAGCGTTTCTTCGGCGCCGCCCGTAATATTGAAGACGGCGGCTCGCTTACCATCATCGCTACTGCCCTGACCGACACCGGTTCAAAAATGGACGAAGTGATTTTCGAAGAATTCAAGGGCACCGGTAACATGGAATTACAATTGGATCGTAAGCTGTCTAACAAGCGTATATTCCCTGCTATCGACATTACCGCATCCAGCACCCGTCGTGATGACTTGTTGCAGGAACGCGAAACCTTACGCCGGGTTTGGGTGTTACGCAATCACCTGGCCGATATGAACTCTCAGGAAGCCATGGAATTTTTACTGGCCCAAATCAGAGGTACAAAATCTAACGAAGAGTTTCTGATTTCTATGAACTCCTAATCAACGGCTACACCTGTTGTTTAAGGTTTGAGTTCATTACTCATATCTAAAGCGCATCATTGCTGGTTTCCCTGCTATGATGCGCTTTCTTGTTTATAAATATATTTTAATCCTTCCGCTTTCCATGAATTGAACTTATGATTGCAATAAGTTCATCATATTTTAATTATTAACACTTACCTTTATGGCAAGATGCAGAGACGTGTAAGGAAACATGTGCCCAATGCCATTACCTGTGCTAATTTATTCAGTGGTTGTATTGGCATAGTTTTCACTTTTCAGGACAACTTGGTTTTTGCAGCTTATTGTATTTTCTTAGCCGCCATATTTGACTTTTTTGATGGTCTTGCCTCACGCGTACTGCAATCCTTCTCGTATATCGGCAAAGATTTGGATTCATTGGCTGATATGGTAAGTTTCGGGGTACTTCCCTCAGCTATTTTATATGAGCTGTTTTTACAGGCGCCTCAAATACCGGGCATAAGCACTTATCTTAATTTTATTGCTTTTTTAATTCCGGTGTTTTCAGCCCTGCGCCTGGCTAAATTTAATAATGATACTCGCCAGGCCGAAAGCTTTATTGGTTTACCTACACCGGCCAACGCTATTCTTATCGCTTCACTGCCGCTTATATTAAAGGAGAATCCGTTGTTTTGGCGTGACTATATTCTGAACCCCTACTTTTTAGCCTGCTTTGTGGTGCTAATGTGCGCGTTGCTGGTGGCTGAGTTACCGCTGATGTCGCTCAAATTCAAAAACCGCGATACCCGTAATATTTATCGCTATTTGCTGCTGTTGTTTTCAGCAATTCTCATTCTATTTTTTAAATTTGCCGCCGTACCGGTAGTGATACTCATGTATATCGTGCTGTCGGTTATTCAACTCAGATTTGCAAAATGACAAAGTTTCAAGCAGAAATAGATGTAATGCCTAAGAAAGAAATTCTTGACCCACAGGGAAAGGCAGTGACCGGAAGTATGAAAAATTTGGGATTAGACGTAATCCACAACGTTCGTATCGGCAAACATATTTCACTGGAAATAGAAGCCGAATCTGAGACTGAAGCATCAGCTAAAGTAGAACAAGCCTGCAAAAATTTATTGGCTAACCTGATTATGGAAAGCTATAGCTTTACATTGCATCAGGCGTAGAGGTGAGGTACCTTGAGTTGTTATAGCTGGGCTTCGGCTTCAGCTTTTATACGGCTCAGTTCGATTAAGTTTTCTTGTAACCCGGCTTTAAGCGCTTCTAACTTAGAGGCGAAACTTGCTGTATCCGCACTACCGCTTTTCGCCATCGCTTCTAATTCCTGGGCCAGGGTTTGGCTGTCCAGCATACCAAAAAAACCCAGATTAGGTTTTAATTTATGAGCAGCACCTGCAGCTGCAGGCCAGTTATGCGTTGACATAGCGCCGCTAATTTCCTGCAACAAAGCGGGCGTATGCTGTAAAAACATATCAATTGACTCTACAATAAATTCATTACTGCCATCGGCAATTTCATAAAGGAATGCAAGATCAAGATTTTGACTGTTATTTTCTGGCATAATTGGATACTTATACTGCCTGAGTACAGTAAAAGTTTCTGAAATCAAATTTATAATTTTTTAACTGTCAAGCTATCATTCAGCTCTTGTTTTAAGGTTTTCATGGTCTTCATGATAACCGGGTGCAGCAACTCGGGAACGATTTCGGTAAGCGGTTCCAACACAAACCGCCGCTCCTGTATCAAGGGGTGCGGTATAATTAAATCAGGCGTATTGATCACCTGATGATTATAAAAAAGTATATCAATATCAATGGTGCGCGAGCCCCATTTTTCTTCCCGCCTGCGCCCCGCTTTTTCCTCAATAGCCAATACCTGCCGTAGTAATTGATGAGGTGCTGATTCTGTTTCTATTTCAAGTACCTGGTTCAAATAGTCCGGCACGGCGGTATTTCCCCAGGCTTGCGTTTCATAAACGGAGGATTGCTGTACTATGCGACCTATCTCTTCTGCAATTCGCTGCATGGCCTCGTACAAGAACTGCCGGCGGTTACCCAAATTACTGCCCAAAAGCAGGTAAACAATATTCACTTGTTGTAACAAATAAGATATTGGCAGCTCTAAACAAAAACCACCATAATAAAGTAAGTTTGCATAGATAAAGTATTTACCATAGTTAATGAAACAATTTTTCAAATTTCTGCTGGCGTCCTTTTTAGGCACACTGGTAGCCGGTGTTGTTCTTGTAGTGTTTGCAGCAATTGCTGTAGGGGCATTGGTTTCAATAGCCAGCCATAATAAAGACAAATCGGTTGATAATAATTCCGTGCTCCACCTCAACTTTAAAAGTGCAATTGTTGAACGTACACCCAACAACCCTTTTGCCGAACTATTGGGAAGGGAAAAAAGCATTGGCCTGAATGATATTCTGGCCGACATTAAGCATGCTAAAAACGACGATAATATTAAAGGTATTTATCTGGATGAAAGCAGCATGACCGGTGAAGCCACAACCGAAGAAGTACGCAATGCGTTACTTGATTTTAAAAAATCGGGTAAGTTTATTGTGGCTTACGCTGAAGTATACAGCCAGAACTTTTATTACCTGGCTTCAGTAGCCGACAAAATATACCTCAACCCCAAAGGTGCGTTTGAGTTTGGCGGTTTTGAATCAGAGATTATCTTTTTTAAAGGTGCTTTGGACAAATTGGGAATAGAAGCGCAAATTTTAAAGGTAGGTACTTACAAAAGCGCAGTTGAACCCTTCTTTTTGAATAAAATGAGCGATGCCAATCGTCAGCAGGTTACCTCCTACTTGGGTTCACTGTATGATCATTTTCTGACGGGCATCAGCAGCACACGCCATGTTAATAAAGATAGCCTATTTACTTTAGCCAATCAGTTAAAGGTGCAATACCCCGAAGATGCGTTGAAATATAAACTGGTGGACGGCCTGAAATATAAGGATGAAGTGCTGACCGAATTAAAAGAGCGGACCGGCAGAGCCGATAAAAAAGATTTGCACAGCGTTGACATTGCTGATTATAACAACGATGACGACGATAAGCAAAACGACAGTAAAACTTCAGGCAGTAACCAGGTCGCTGTGGTTTATGCATCAGGCGAAATCAGCAGCGGTGAAGGTGACGATAATGCCATTGGGTCAGAAACCGTAACAGCAGCTTTACGTAAGGTACGTTTGGATGATGATGTGAAAGCTGTGGTGTTCCGCGTAAATTCGCCCGGCGGCAGCGCTTTAGCTTCGGCCGTAATCTGGCGCGAAATTATGCTGACCCGCAAAGTAAAACCGGTAATTGTTTCTATGGGTGATTATGCAGCCTCCGGTGGTTACTACATTGCCTGCGCCGCCGATTCCATTTTTGCTGAACCCAATACCATCACCGGTTCCATCGGTATATTTGCTATCCTGCCCAACATGCAAAAGTTTTTTAACGATAAATTGGGCGTTACCTTCGATGGCGTAAAAACCGGAAAGTTTTCAGACTTAG
>CAXTCH010000223.1:3366-6126 GCA_964241945.1 uncultured Mucilaginibacter sp. | reverse complement strand
GCCTCAGGCTTTAACGGACAAAGCTTTACCTTTCATGGTTATTTACCTATTGATAAAGCGCAGCGCAGCAAACGTATCAAAGAGCTGGAAAGCATAGCCGAACGCCATAACCAAACGCAGCTTTTTATTGAAACGCCTTTTCGAAACAACCAGCTGCTGGACGAATTGCTTAAAACCTGCAAACCGCAAACCCGCTTATGCATTGCCTGTAATCTTACCGCAACCGATGAGCTGGTGCAAACCCAAACTATAGCCAACTGGAAAAAGCAACTGCCCGACCTGCATAAAAAACCAACTATTTTCCTGTTATTCCGTTCCTGATACATGCGCATTACGGACACCCATGCGGAAGTTGTGATTATCGGGGCCGGGCCTTCGGGACTGATGATGGCGGCACAGTTGCTGCGTAACGGCATACAGCCGCTCATTATTGACAGCAAGCAGGGCCCCACCACACACTCCAAAGCGCTGGCTGTACAGGCGCGCTCGGTAGAGATATACCGGCAGATGGGCCTTGCCCAAAAAATGCTGCCTGACAGTACCTTTGCAAAAGGAGTTAAGTTTTACCAGGACGGCGAGCTTACCGCCCAACTGAACCTGGGTGATGCAGGTTTTGGGCAAACACCTTATCCTTATGTATATCTGTACGAGCAAAATAAAACCGAGCGCCTGCTGCTGGATGAGCTTACCCGCCTTTGCTGCCCGGTGTACTGGAATACCACACTGACCGGTTTGCAAATGGCAGCAAGCGGTAACACCTTACAATTACAAACCGGAGAAGAATCATATACCCTAACCTGCAACTGGCTGGTTGGCGCCGACGGAGCGCACAGTACGGTACGCCATGCTTTACAGATTCCGTTTGAGGGCGACACTTACGCTCATGAATTTTTCCTGGCAGATATCAGCCTAAACAACAAAGAGCTTACCCATGAGGAAATGCAGCTGTATTTGAGCAGCGAAGGTTTTGCTGCCTTCTTCCCGGAACCGCAGGACAGCGCCTTCCGCATTGTAGGCAGCATTCCGCCGGATATTTCTAAAGAAAATTTGCAGCTGGACGATGTGCGGGATAACCTGAAAGCACTTACGGGTTTTGAGCTGCAGGATACTGAATGCCGCTGGTTTACTACTTACCGCCTGCACCACCGCATGGCCCAAAGATTTAGCGCTAACCGGTGTTTTCTGATTGGTGACGCAGCCCACATTCACTCGCCGGTGGGCGGGCAAGGTATGAATACCGGTTTGCAGGATGCCTATAATTTAGCTTGGAAACTGGCTGGCGTAATTACCGGTCAATTTAAGCCGGAAATTGTAAACACTTTCGCTACTGAACGTCAGGCTGTGGCCAATGATTTATTGCGCTCTACCGACCGTGTTTTTAGCCTGATTACTTCGAAAAAGATTACCGCCCGCTTATTTAAAAAATGGGTATTACCGCGTATTCTAAATTTGGCCTGGAAAAATGCAGCAGTCCGCAGAGCGTTCTTTGCACGGATATCACAAACCCATATCAATTACCGCAATAGTAGGCTGAGCTTACATTTAAGCCACGCGCATACAATAAAAGCCGGCGACCGCCTGCCTTACCTGAAAATTTTTGACGAAAAGAAGAAGCAAGAAACCGATTTACAGGCCTGGTGCAGTAAGCCGGGCTTTACACTGATTACCTTTGGCTTGCTCAGCGAACAGGAAATTTTTTCATTAGCCAAATGGATTACTTACGCTTGGGGCAGACGTTTAAACTTCTTTCATTTACCTCCCTCGGCCAGTAACCAACCGGTATTTGACAAACTGGAAGTTAAGGAAGTCCAGTTAAAAACGCTGATTATACGCCCCGATATGCATATCGGCCTTACAGCCGATGGCGTAGACCGCGAGATTATCGGCAATTACCTGACCAACATAGCTGGCATTATTCGTCAGTAAATTAGCCGTGTATAGTTTCGCGCTTACCATAGTTTTTAATTACCTGGGCTTCGTAAGCTAAAAACTCTTTCCAGCGACCTTCTACATCGATACCGTCAGCGTACTTTTTTGCCAGGCGGATGAAGGTCGTATAATGATTGGCTTCGCTGATCATCAGTTCATGATAAAAAGCAGCCAGTTCTTCATCATTAATATTTTCAGACAGCACCTTGAAGCGTTCACAGCTCCGGGCTTCAATCATGGCGGCAAATAGCAGCCGGTCAATCAGTTGTTCCGTACGGCTGCCGCCTTTTTTCAAAAACTTCAGCAGTTCGCCTACATAGTTATCCTTACGCTCTTTACCCAGTATATAGCCGCGGGCCAGAATGATGTCGTGTACCCGCTTAAAATGATCCATTTCTTCCTGTACCAGCGCAGCCATTTCCTGCACCAGATCCGACAGCTGCGGATTCTGTACAATTAAGGTAATTGCATTACTGGCCGCCTTCTGCTCACAAAACGCATGATCGGTCAGTATTTCTTCAATATTGCTTTCCACCACATTGGTTACCCAGCGCGGATCGGTAGGCAATTGCAGCTTTAAAATGGTTCTTTCGCTCACAAAAGCAAAGATAATTAAATGCAGTTCATAGTTAGTAGTTCATGGCTGCGTTGTGATAACTGACAGCTCGAGGAATTATCCCGCTTATAGACCATCAGTTATTGTCCGCGATAAAAACGGTGTTCATCATCCAGCTTTAGGCCGTTTGCACTAAACCACTTCATAAAATTATTCCATCCGGATTGGTCAGACAGCCGCCACTTTTCAAATTCCGTCAAGTCCCCTTGCATTAA
>CAXTCH010000223.1:0-3356 GCA_964241945.1 uncultured Mucilaginibacter sp. | reverse complement strand
TGCATTAAAATCCAGTGGTTGTATTCCTCTAAAAATCCTGCATCTTGTACCTTCTTTTGGTAATCTAACAGTACGTTGGGATAAATTTTGTTCTCGCCCTCTTTAAAATAGTCATTTAAAAAGGTAGTGCGGATACTATCTGCAGAACCTGGTGTAATGCTCCTATGACCTGCCACTGCCTTTGAAATATCTAATTCATAGGCTATGTTAAAGGGTATCAAATCTTTTACGGAACCCATCTTTTTTGAATTTACCACTATGGTATGCTTGGTAAAATTAATATTAACAGTATCATGCCCTTTAAATGTAATCTGATTCTTGTAAGTATCAAATAACAGTTTACTTATCTCGGCGGTGCGCTTGCTATTACGCTCTATATTCATAAATATTTCGCCATATATCATTCCCCATATAGCTTCATCTGACTTGCAGTATATAAGTGTAGCTCTGTAATAATTAGAAGAAAATGCAGGCTCGGCCTGTATACCTTTCTCATAAAATGGAAGTGCCTGAGCATAGTCCTTCTTGCCCCAGTATACATTCCCTTTTTCTAAAAACAGGTTACCGGCTTTAGGAAATCTTTTCAGGCCTTCGTTATAAGTATTCAGCGCTTTATCGCTTTGCCCCATATTATCATAAGCGTTGCCCAATAATTGAAAAACACGCATAATGGTTTGCGAATGTGTAGTTAAAGGCTCAAGATAGGATACAGCTCTTTTGTAGTCTCCCTTGGAGTAATATGAATAAGCCAATTCATAAGGGTAGGTTAAGGAATTAGGGTCAAGTTTTTGAGCATCTTCCAAAATTTTAATGGCATCATCATATTTTCCCTGATCTTCAAGCTCAACAGCTTGTTTGCCTTCTTCCAGAGCTTTCTGTTGTTTGGTTTGCGCAAAGGCGGTAGATGTGGCAGTTGTGCATAGCAGCACAAGCAGGTAAAAAGTGAGTTTAGGCATAAGATTATATTATGCCGTAAGTTAAGCTAATTGGGTAAGCAATCAATAATGAACTTCAGAAAAACCTTATCGATATAAATTTTTATCCTCAATAAACTTCAGCACGGCATCATGCAGAAAATACTGCACATTCTTCTTCTGTGCAATGGACTGGCGGATAAATGTGGCTGAAAGTTCCATCAGCGGAGTCATGGTGATGGTAACGGCCGGGTCTGAGGCCAGGTCAGCATTTTCATAGCCGGGGCGCGGGTATACAAATACTTTATAATTGCGCAGTATCTGCTTATAGTTTTTCCATTTGTGCAGCGAGGCCAGGTTGTCTGAACCCATAATCAGCGCGAACTCGTGCTGCGGGTACTTTTCAGTTAAATGCGTAAGGGTATCAACAGTGTAGGAAGGCTGCGGCAGTTTAAGCTCAATATCGTTCACTTCTATGTTGTAGGCGCCATCCGTAGCCAGGCGGGCCATTTCCAACCGGTCGTAAGTATTGATTAAGCTACCGTATTTTTTGAGCGGGTTTTGCGGGGTAACCACCAGCCACACTTTCTCGAGCGTGGTATAGTTGGCCATATAGTTGGCGATGATAAGGTGCCCGATATGGATGGGATTAAAAGAACCGAACAACAAACCTATTCTCATAATAGTATGCAGTTATTGGTATGGTTTGCGGCAATTAACCACTAAAGCTATTTACTTCTTCAAAAAGTCGCCTACCAGCTGCCGCGCTTCCGCACAGGCGGTTTGCAAATCGTAATTTTTTAAAATAACATCAAAGCGGGGCGCATAGTTCAGCTCCTTCTCGGCTTTAGCAAAACGCTCCTTTAATTTTTCGGCACTGTCAGTACCGCGCCCCGTAAGGCGTTCAATCAACACCTCTAATGAGGGTGGTTGTACAAATATAGCCAGCGCCTGCGTACCATATTTACGTTTCAGGTGCAGGCCGCCTTCAACATCAATATCAAAAATTACAGTTTTACCTCTTTGCCATATGCGCTCAATTTCCTGACGCAGGGTGCCATAAAACGTACCGGAGTACACTTCTTCAAATTCAACAAACTGTTTCTTGGCGATCCGGTGCAAAAACTCCTCTTTGCTGATGAAATAATAATCTGTACCATTCTGCTCATCCCCGCGCGCTTCGCGGGTAGTGGCCGATATGGAAAACTCCAGTTCGGGAAAATGCTGCAGCAAATGGTGCACAATGGTAGTTTTACCTGCACCCGATGGGGCCGAAAATATAAGGAGTTTGCCTTCTTTGGTCATTAGTTGATGGTTCATAGTTCATGGTTGATGCTTATAATATGGTATTCATTTTACATTTTATTATGAACCATCAACCATGATCTCTTTACAACACATTTAACAATTGTTCTTTAATTTTTTCGAGTTCTTCCTTCATGCCTACTACCAGTTTCTGGATGCCGGCATCATTGGCTTTTGAACCCAGGGTATTGATTTCGCGGCCTATCTCCTGCGAAATAAAACCTAACTTTTTACCACTGGCATCCGGACTGTTCAACGTTTCCAGAAAATAGTTACAGTGCGTTTTCAGCCTTACTTTTTCTTCCGTAATATCCAGCTTATCAATGTAGTAAATCAGTTCCTGCTCCAGTCGGTTCTGGTCAATATGCTCACGGCCGGCAGCTTCAGCCAGGTATTGGTTGAGTCGCTCGCGTATTACCGGAATTCGTTTAGGCTCTTCCACCTCCACCAACGCCAGATTTTTCATGATTAAATCTATGCGGTATTTCAAATCATTTTCAAGCACTTTGCCCTCGTCAGCCCTGAACTTCTGGAAGGCAGCTACCGCCTGCTTAAAGGTATTGTCAACAGCCTTCCATTCTTCTTCGGTAATGCTGTCTTCATTGTATTTAACTACTTCAGGCAGCCCCAGGGCCAGCTGCAGTAAGTTGGAGGTAGTTTCGTTTAAGTCGGCGCTTACTGCTTTTAACTGCTCGTAGTAGTATTTAAGCAAGGGCGTGTTGATGCCGGCCGCTTTTACATTACCTTCGTTTTGCTCTACATTGATAGAGAGGTTTACCTTTCCCCGCTCCAGCTGTTTGCTGCATTCGGTACGTAATTGAAATTCTTTGTCGGAAAATGCCTTGGGAATACGTAATGACAGTTCCAGAAACTTACTGTTAAGCGATTTAAGCTCGACGGTATATTTAGCAGAACCTAAATCATGAGTTGCCATTCCATACCCTGTCATGGATTTTATCATGCGCAAAGATAACTTTTTTCATCAAGTAACCAGTAGTAAGGATGTAGCAGATGCCGCCTGCTATGACCGGATAGGATAAGTAAAAGCACTCATCTTACATTATTTTAACATTTTTTCACGTTTCAACTCAATAGAAACCGGTATTTTTACCAACTGTATTAATGAAGCATCTTACT
>CAXTCH010000222.1:0-6181 GCA_964241945.1 uncultured Mucilaginibacter sp. | reverse complement strand
GACGAGCAGCTGGTAGCGCAGGCCCGAGGCTGCCGCATCACTGCTGCAGCGGGTGGATGCCGCCAGGCTCAGCGCCAAGGCTGCCAGCCACAACGGGGCAGGCACCAGCGCCGGCTGCCGCCTGGCCTGGAATGAAGGTTTGATGGAAGGGGTGGTCATCGATATATATAGTTATACAACTTTAAGCAAAGGTATTAAATTGGTCATATATGACCAAAACAAAAATTGAATTATACTGGAGTTTCGTAGCGTGGAAGAGGAACGCTACCAGCATTTTTTAAAGCAGATTGGTGCTCAGGTACGTATTGCCCGCAGTGCGAAGGGACTGACCATGCAGCAATTAGCCAACGATGCCAACATTGAACTGCGTCAGCTGGGAAGGATCGAGCGCGGTGAGATTAATACAACGGTTACTTCTCTGAAACGAATCGCTAACTCCCTGCAGGTAACTGTTGGCAGCTTTTTTTTGGATGAGCCATCTTGAATAATTAAGTGAGGAGTGTATATTATAAAGCATTTTGTTAAACACCCACGGTCTGATGGGTTCATTAAAAAGCAATCAAGCCTTCAGTAAACTACTGTACTTAAGCGGAATCAACGGCAGGATGAAGCCAGTGTTTAAGTTACCCTTTAGTTAAGCACTTATTAGGCTATCATCGCAAGAATAATTGAGGTGTAGCAGAATATGGCGATATTAACCAATAATACTTATAATTTCTCTCCACAATAATGCAACTTGTTTTATTAACCTATGCGAAAAAAAGGTTCTTCCGGAGAAACTGGACAATGCGGGGCACCCGACCCCCCAGTTCTCTACAGATAGAAACTTTTTTTGGTACGCGCGTCTGATGTTGATTGAGTGACGGATAATAAGATAAGCCTCGCTTAACTTTTTAAGTTCACTAAGGCCTCTGCTTAGTATCCATAATAACACCCGCTTTCAAATCCGTTTTGCAGGGATACCACCTTAAGTACAACTTACTTTTAGCTTTATCCGTACAAAAGGGCATTGTGATAAGGTTTAGGTTGAAAGCCTCCGAGCAGCAAGTGCAAGGAGGCTTATTTTTTCTACCATCTTTTTTGGGTTTACGTGTAACCCTGCATTTAGCTTCTGCGTAAAAGGATACAAAAGGCATTCAACCCGCCTTTTAAGACTAACAAACACTAAACTCTTATACAGTTATTATGAAAGCCCAAACCACCTTCTCTTTACGCAGTGCTGAGCGCTGTCTCCCTCTTTCCAAAACTTTTTAAGACTGCTTGATTAACCGCCATTAGGCCCGGTTTCTCCTGTGCTTTAGCTGGTGTACATGCGCCGTCAGCCTTGGTTTTGCAGTTTCTTATTTCAACAATATCAACATTAAATCATACAACTTCTTTTTATGAAAAAACTATACCTGACCTTTGCACTAAGCGTGGCTTTAGCCACATTTGCACATGCCCAGAACACTTTCCCCTCGACAGGCAATGTGGGCATTGGTACTACTTCACCTAATGCCTTGCTGCATACTTACGGTAATAGCGGCACGGCCACAAACATGACTTTGTCAGCTGACTATCCAAACAAGTTCAGCTGGCGATTTAAAACCGTAGACAGGGGTAATGCTATCGATTTAGACTTTACAGCTTCTGATGCCAGTGATGCTGAAGAATCTGTACTGAAGCTAACCCGGTCTACTTCAGGGCGGCCCTTAATGGTGTTATCCAACAATTGGCTGGTAGCCAATAACGGTAATATTGGCATCAATAACGCCAATCCCCAATCCAAGTTGGAAATAACTGCAAGCCAGCTGTTAAGCGGTGCTACAGCCACCATTCATCAAACGGGCGGCCAAGCGTGGGGCCATATTCTGACACTGGCCACTGACAATGCCTCGGGCGATGATGCCAGGTTGCTGTTCAGTTATCGCAATAAGGCAAAGCAGTGGGCTTTGGGTGGCCAAAATCAAACCGCCCGGTTCAGCATCTGGGAGGATGCAGGAGACGGCGTTTATGGCAGCAACTGGGGAACAGAACGGTTTACGGTAGCACCGGGCGGTAATGTGGGCATAGGTACGGCTACGCCGGCCAACCGGCTGGATGTCAACATCAGCAATGACGAGCCCAAGACGGCGGACTTCTTTACCGTACCAACTGCCCCTGGGGACAACCCAGCTAACAGCCCGGTAGGTGGCCTGCGCTTCAGCTGGTATAGCACCAACTGGGCAGATGTTCAAATGGTCCGGGGAGGCACTAATACTGACGGCTTAGGGTTGGCTTTTCAGACCTCTACCTCAAATAATAGTACCACGGCAGAGCGGATGCGCATCACCCCTGCAGGCAAGGTGGGCATCGGCACCACAAATCCAGATCAGCTCTTTACGGTCAACGGCACCGTGCATGCCAAACAAGTGCTGGTCGATAACAGCGTTCCAACGCCGGACTATGTGTTTGAAAAGGGTTACAGACTCCGCTCATTGGAAGAGGTAAGCCGCTTTGTCGAAAAGCATAAGCATTTGCCGGAGATCGCATCAGCTAAAGAAATGGACGGGAAAGCCGTTGACCTCAACCAGATGAACATGAAGCTGCTACAGAAAGTGGAGGAGCTGACCCTGTATTTGGTTCAAAAGGACAACAAGCAGAAAAAACAGGACAGAATCATCAAAAAACAGCAGCAGGAACTATTAAAGATGCAAGCGCAATTAATGGTCATCAGTCAGCAAAAACGTTAATGTTATAAGAACTCGTAACAAAGCTTCTGCTCACAAACTAATTATAACTGAGCCTATCATGAAATACTTTTATAAAGCAGCACTACTATGCTTGCTATCCGGGCATTGCTTGTTGTCAAAAGGGCAAAACAATAATCCCAGTTCATCTAATCCGCTGAATACTTATCTGAATAATTTTGTCCAGCCTGCCCCTAACGCGGCTTCTCTGGGTAAATATGCAGATTACCCGGTTAGTTATTATACCGGCGTGCCTCAAATTAGTGTGCCTATTTATGACCTTAAAGATGGCGGCATTAATCTGCCGATTTCGTTGAGCTATCATGCCAGCGGCATCCGGGTATCTGAGTTGGCGTCTTGGGTAGGTTTAGGGTGGGCATTAAATGCCACCGGGGTCATTAACCGTACCGTCAGGGGAGCGCCTGATGAAGGTACCCGAAAAGCAGGCGGTACCAGCAACAGCGCACCAACAGGTTATTATAAAGACCACGGGCTATTTAAGCTAATCACAATCCCCTATCCAGACCCTAATAATAGCAATAAAACCTCAGACCCTTCAGGCATCTTCTACCAATCCGTTGCACCTACCATACTTTCTGGAGGAGCAGATTGTGAATCTGATTTATATACCTTTAATTTTAATGGTTACACAGGTAAGTTCGTGTTTGATGAAAAGGGCACACCTCGCTTATTGGAAGACGACAACTTGAAAATAAAAGTCAGTTATAACGCTTCTACCAAAATGTTTGATTCCTGGGTAATCACAGCTCCAGATGGTATCCAGTACTATTTTGGTGAAAATAAGGCTTATGAAGTCACTCGTCCCAGAAATACAAGCCAGGCGGAAGACGCGAATACTGCAGTTCCATCATCTTGGTACCTCACAAGAATCGTCAATCCTAATACAAAAGATGTCTTTCAGTTCAATTATAATTATGAATGTTATTCTTACAACGATTTAGGTCCGGAAAGCCTATTGTATGGCAGCGCAGCTGGATCAAGAAGTTCAGTTGCTTATACTAATGATAACAGCTTAATTAATAATAACAATCAAGTTACCAATTTTATCTCTACAACGGTGCAAGGCTTAGTGCTCACCAGTATAGTTTCTAAAAATTATACCGTCAAGTTTGTAGCTTCAAATCAGCGAACAGACTTAATTTATTCCAGTAACTTAACCTGGGAAAATCCTGATAATACCTACAGCAGTGTAACCTATGGGCCGCCCTGTAGCCTTGATTTTATTAGAATTTACAGCAATGTTAACAATGTATGCCTTAAGCAATTTGCTTTGAACCATAGTTATTTCAATTCAAGTTCATCAGGAACGACAGTCGCTGTAACGAATACTACCAGTGACGTATCTGATACAAGGCGATTAAAGTTAACGAATGTAAATGAATTGTCCGGAGACGGAAGCATACAAAAGCCGCCGTATATTTTTACTTATCAGGAGTCATTTCAACTACCTCGCAGGCTGAGCTACGATCAGGATCATTGGGGATTTTCAAATCATAGTGCGGGTAACAACAATCTGTATTTCACCCCGCCTGTATTCTGTAATTACAGTACTTACCGGGGTGGTGCAAACCGGCATCCCGCATGGCCGGACATGTCTGCCTTTACCTTGACGGCTCTACAAAATCCGTTAGGGGTGACTTCCACATTTGTTTACGGCGCTCATAGTGCTAATAACGGAGTTGACCCTGATGTCAATCCCAGCGTTACTGATACTTTGGTTGGTGGCCTGCGAATTCAGCAGATTAAAGTGACAGATAATGTGACCGGAATCACTCAAATAAGATCTTACAGTTACAAGGATCCGACCAGTGGTGCGCCAAGCGGCTGGCTGATTCATATGCCAGTTTACTTAATTCAACCCTATAGCGAATATTATCTAAATACAACTCAGGGAGACGCGACCATCCTCGGCTTATATGCAGACACCCAGCCGCAATTTTCAAGTAGTGATGGTGAGGGCATGCAGTTTTTAAAGCAATCACAAAGTATTGTACCGATGCAGGATGCTAATGGTAACCATATCGTTTACCCTTGGGTTAAAGAGGTTTTTGGTCAAAGTGGTAGCGGAGGCTATAAAACCTATCATTTTGATCTCACCTACGCTTCACCGTCAAACCAGATCAATTCGTCAGGTTTGGCTTGCAGCAATTTCTTAGCATATGGAACGATGAATACTCAGTTGTACGGCAATAAAAGTGGCTATTTTGGTAACGGTCATTTGAACGATACCACTGCCTACAGTGGTATGCTTCCCCAAAACTTACAGTACACGAGTAACTTCCAGGCCAGAGGTCTTAATGGTTACCCTGCGGCACCTGCGCAAATAGATTTAAACAGTGGTAAGCTGCTTCAGCAAAATACTTATGACGCTTCCAATAATCTGATTGAAAGAGTCACAAATACTTATACGGCAACTTATCATGAAAATTACTGGCTGCGCGGCCTTAAGGCTTACGTTCAAAACATTTACGCAAAGGCTTATCATAATACCTCTACAGCAACACCGGACGACCCGACCGGTTACAACGGCCTGACTTTTTATAAACTCCATACTGGTGTACTACATTTGTCCTCATCGGTCAAGACTACTTATAACGGCACCAATATTACCACAGAGACCAAAACATATAATTATGAAAGTCCCTATCATACCCTACCAACCGAACAAACCGTAACCAATAGTAAAGGTGAAACATTAACTAAAAAAACCTATTACTCGTTTGATTACACCAACTCGGCCACTGGTGATAATGTGTTTGGTAAGCTGAAAGCCCGCTATGTGCTGACACCGATTGGGGAATACACTTGGCGGAATGCACTGATGACAGGTGGTACGGTTAAGCTTTTTAAAGATTTTGCTGCCGCTGCGTCTGATTCTCTCTTATATCCTGCCAAAGTATATGCGCTGGAATCTAAAGCCCCTTTAACGGAAAGCCAGGCAGGCATTACTAAAGCATTTGTACCGTCCAATAGCACCTTAGTGCCCAGCAACACTTATTTCAAAGAGCGGGCTAATTTTAATTATGATAATTACAGCGGAAAGCTTAATACGCAGCAGCTGACCAGCGGCCGTGCTCAGGGAATTAAATACAGTACAGGGTTGGAGCTGCCAGTAGCTGTTGTTGACAATGCTGCCAATTCAGTATCCGTCAATACCACATCTGGTACTTCAACCAGTTCAAATTATATTACCTTGGTAAAAGGTAATTCCCAATCCTACACGGCTAATTTTACCATTAGTGCAGCAGGGACCACTATGCTTTCCATCGGGTTTAGCGGCAGCCCTGGTACCAATGCCTTAGCCCAGGTAGCCTGCAGCATCAGCGGCCCGGCCAACTACAGCGGTATCAACTTGTGCCAGGCTACCGGTACGGCCAGCTGCAGCGGTAATGGTAATTCAAATATTTCTTATACCAACCTACCGCAAGGCACTTATACGCTTACAGCAAACC
>CAXTCH010000221.1:0-6251 GCA_964241945.1 uncultured Mucilaginibacter sp. | reverse complement strand
TGGTAGTACCGTCCTGGTAACGGGTACGGTTGCGGATATTAATGTTATCTGAAAAACTGAGGGTGTTGTTCTTGTCAATATTATAATCAATACCGCTGCGGATATTATGGGCGATGAAATTGAAATTCTGATCGCTTACCTGGTTTTGGGAGGTGGTGCTGCTGTCTCCGCGTTTGATAGTTTTATTCGTAATGCCGTTACCCACACGGTCATTATGGCGATAGCTATAGTTGGCATAAATATTAATTTTTTTTACTTGATAGGCCAGATTGACGTTGCCGGTAACAGTTTTTTGGTTACCTGCAGTAAAAGCTGCCGAACCGGTAAAACCGAGGGAAGCATTCTTTTTCAGAATAATATTAATGATGCCTGACTGCCCTTCTGCATCATATTTGGCAGACGGGTTATTGATCACCTCAATATTTTCAATAGAACTGGCCGGGATAGATTGCAAAATATCGCTCAGGCTGGAGCCGGTTAGCGCCGATGGTTTGCCGTTAATCAGCACCCGTACGTTGGAGGAGCCGCGCAGGCTGACGTTTCCGTCCACATCTACCTGTACGGTAGGTACGTTGGCCAGCAGGTCGGTAGCGGAACCACCCTGGCTCACCAAACTTTGGTCAACGCTGAATACTTTTTTATCGGTGCTGAGCTGTATCTGGCTGCGCTTGGCGGTAATTACTACTTCTTTTAAAGCAGCTTTAGCGGGCTGCAAACGGATACTACCCAATTGTACCAGCCGGCGCGTGGCTGTGATATGGATGCTGTCTCTGAGATAAGACAGGTAGCTAACAAATGTGATTTTTAATTGATAAACGCCATTATTGATACCGGTTAACCTGAAGTTACCCTGAGGATCAGTTTGTATACTTTTAGCTATTTGATTGTTGGCTTTGTTCACCAGCACAACAGTGGCATAGTCAAGTGGCTGATTGTTGGAGGCATCAAGTAAACGACCGGCAATAGTACCTTCGGTGGCGCTGCCGGCGGGTTGCTGGGCGTATGCCGCCGTGTAACCCAGTATAACTGCAATTAAAAGAACTGTTTTAAGCAACTTTGAAATCATGCCGCAAAAATCTGCTTTTTCGGCAAGTATCTCATTACAAAGCTTGTAACTTTATTGCTAAGCTTTGTACCTGATTACGTAATATTTACATTACATCATAAGAGAATTTCCTTAACATTACCTCTTATATATCAATAAATTAAGTTACCAATTAAGCTTTTTTGGCAGCAGCTATCATATCATCAACTTCGGGTTGCTTATCAAAAAATTTAATCAGCTTGCCTTTGTGGTCATACATAATTACATAAGGTGTGGTGCGTATTTCGTAATAACGCTGCACAAAATAAGTGTAACCTTCGGTGCCCATGGTCAGATTATGATAAGCGCTCAGCCCGTAGCTTTTGTAAAACTCTTTAATGGCCCGATACTGTGCAAAAGTGATCATTACAATCTGCATGTTGCTGAACTCCTTCATTTTCGGCTTCATCTCATACATCAGCCGCTGGCAGTGCCCGCAGTCGGGCGAAAAGTAAATCAGCATTACCGGCTTGTCTTTTTTTAACTGGGCGGGTGTTACCCATGCGCTGTCGGTATTCAGGATATGATAAGGTACCAAATGTTCCACCCGGCCGGCCGCTGTGGTTTGCGCCTGGCTGCAACCGGCTACTACTACAATAAAGCTTAAAAACAGGAGTATTCTTTTCATTTTTTGTCAGTATAAAACACGTTGGCGGCCGACTGTAATAATTCCAGCTGCCAGGCAATTTGTTCATCAGTTATGGGATATAACGCGCCATCCCTGATGGTATGATAAACGGCATCAAATATATGCATATAATTACCTTTGCAGGAGGGCTGCTGCTCCACAAATTTATCGTTTACACCCTGTAAGGTCACCAGGCGGCCTTCGCTCCCTGCGGCCTCTACACCATAACCTTCAGCTTCGGGCGACATGCCGGTAAGCAGCTGCGCTTCTTGCACGTCTGTACGGTATTTGGTAAAGCTGCCTGCCGAGCCATGCAGTACGAAGGTCGGACCGGGATCTAACACCAGCATGCCGGCGGTTAGGGTAACGTGCAAATCATAAGGAAAAGTAAGCAGATAGCTGAAATAGTCAGTTACCTGCGAGCCCTCACGGTTGGCTGAGGTTACTTTACACCATGATACCGGCTTGCCGAATAAACTGACCACCTGGTCAATTAAATGCGGCCCGAGGTCGTACTCCAGCCCGGTGGCTTTATAGCTGGCTTCCTCTTTAAATTTTTTCGGGCCGATGAATGCCCGGTACCGGTCGTACCGCACGTGCATTTCTACCAGGTTACCCAGGCGGCCGCTTTCAATCACTTCTTTTACCGACAGAAACTCACTGTCGTAGCGGCGGTTTTGATATACCAGCACTTGCTTGCCTGCCTGCTTGCCCAATGCAAGCAGCTCCATAAATTCGTCGGTAGTAGCTGTGGCCGGCTTTTCAATCAGTACATGCTTACCGGCCTGTAATGCGGCTTTAGCCTGCTCGTAATGCAGGTAATTGGGGGAGTTAACAATAATCAGCTCAATGTCCGGGTCGTTCAGTAACTCTTCAGTGGTATTGTAGCTGATAATTGCAGGATATTTCTCTGCCGCCGTTTTTTGATGCCGTTCTACTACCGCCTTCAGCGTAAAGCCGGGATGTGCTTCTACAAAGGGTGCCTGAAAAAGCTTGCCCGACATACCGTAGGACAATAAACCGGTCACGATAGGTGATGATGCCATAAAGCAAAGCTAACAAATGATTGATGAAAGAGGGTTGTCTGAATCGGGATTTACAGAATTTTAGCATTTACCCATACTATAGCTAACTCAATCCTTTTTCCTACAGTGCCTTATTATTACTGGCCTGCGTAACTTGCTTCCTTTCCTATGTGCACCAACCTGTAACATCAACTTCACTTAATTTAAACATTACCGCCCTTCGCTCGCTTTTATTGAAAATCAATGTTTAATATGCATGGCGTATACGAATACAGCCTTAAATTACGTACTTTGAATTATCTATGAACCCATATCAACGAAACCGGCGCTGGAAATATGTGTTACTGGCTTTTGCGCTTGTAATTGCCAGCGGCTCGCTGCTGTATACCCGGTACCTGGTCAAAAACATTGCACGGTCCGAACGTACGCGTGCACAGGTGTGGGCGCTGACGATGAAGCAGCTGCTATCATCAGACGATAACGATTACCTGAACTTTGCTTTTGCCGTACGTGATAGCTTATCTGTACCGGCTATTATTACCGATGATAAAGGCGAAATTATAAATACCCGCGATTTAGATTCAACCAAGACTTTTATCCCATTGGCTGCCGAAAATCTGGAACCGGGGCGAAAGGCCAAGGCTTATGATTTGAATTATTTTAAAAGTGAGCTGGAGCTGATGAAATCGCAGCATGCGCCTATAAAAATCAGTACCGGCTTTGGATTCAAAAAAGAGGGCTACTGGCTGGTATACTACAAGGATTCGCTGCTGCTTACCCAGTTACGGGTGTTCCCTTATATACAGCTGTCGGTAATTGCCATATTTTTACTGGCGGCCTATACGGCGTTCAGTTCTTCACGAAAATCGGAGCAAAACCAGGTTTGGGTAGGATTGGCTAAGGAGACCGCACACCAGTTGGGTACGCCTATATCCTCATTAATGGCCTGGATAGAGCTGCTGAAGGATAAGTTTAACGCCGAGGATGACCCGCTGATGCTGGAAATGGAGAACGACGTGAAGCGGTTGGAAATTGTGGCCGACCGTTTTTCAAAAATCGGTTCTAAACCGGTGCTCGAAGAGCATTCGGTGTACCAGGTGGTAGAAGATTTTATTAATTATTTCAGAGTACGGGTAAGCGACAAAATCAGCTTCGAACTGCAGGGTAACCGGATGTTAATGGCGGGCATCAACATTCCCTTGTTTGATTGGGTGATTGAAAATTTGCTGAAAAATGCCGTAAACGCTATTGAAGGTAAAGGCAGCATACGGGTAGATATTTTGAACAGCAAAACCAAAAACCTGATTTATATTGATGTTACCGACACCGGTAAAGGGATACCCCGCTCCAAATTCGATACTGTGTTCAGGCCGGGATACACCACGCGTAAACGCGGCTGGGGACTGGGTTTATCACTCACCAAGCGTATGGTTGAAAATTATCATAACGGGCAGATTTTTGTAAAAGACTCGGAGTTGGGCAAAGGCACCACCTTTCGCATCGTGCTTAAAAATATCAGTACAACAAAAGAGGCTGCAACAAAAAAGCAGCTTAAGATGGCTTAAGCTGCTTGTCGGTTATGCTGGTATATTAGGATACCAGTTCTTCCTGCTTGATATATAATTCCGGCGATACTTCTTTCTTTTCAATAAGATAAGATATAAATAAGCCCAAGCCTCCGAATACAGCGATCAATGAAAAGTAAATAGCTTCATTATCGTTCATGGTACTTTTAAATAAAGTACGGTCAAGCATAAACGCCAGGAATAAGCCCAGACCCGCGCCGATGAGGAGTAACCCCCATTTTAAATTTTGATAAGGCGCTGATTGCGGCCGGTAGCGGCGGGGGTCCATGCCCCGCTCAATCATGGCCATGCGTTCTTTTCGTGATAGGTAAACAATGCCGAATATGAGGGCAAACATTGCCAGTGGTACTAAAATCGGTACTAATGCTCCTGCGTCCATGGTTATAAAGTTTTAATAATTAATATTTTGTTGTTTCAGCTGCATCTCCCTGATGCAATTACTCCCTATGACCACGTGTTTTGAAAGCAGGTTACACAAAAAATAAAAAATTTATGATTAATTTTAATATCAGCTGTAATTGAATAAATACAAATGTGCTGTAACCTGAAGCCTCTGCCCCGCGTCTGATGCGGTATAACCATGCAAAGCAAGTTATCCGATATTGAACTGATTGAGCACACCCTGATGGGCGACCAGTCAGCCTATGCCGATTTGGTGAAGCGCTATCAGCGGTATGTATTTACGCTGGCTATGCGCTTTGTAAAAACACGCGAGGATGCTGAAGAGGTTGCGCAGGATACTTTTGTAAAGGCTTACCGTTCATTGAGTTCTTTTCAGCGGCAATCCAAGTTCAGTACATGGCTGTATAGTGTGGTATATACTACGGCTATGACATTTTTGCGCAAAAGGAAGCCGGCTACCAGCTCTATTGATGATGATGAAGCCTATATTCAGTTAGAAAACCATACCGGCGGAATGGATAATAACCTGGCCGAGAATAAATCGAGATCATATTATGTTAATCAGGCTGTAAGCCAGTTGTTACCAGATGACGCGGCCATTATTACCCTGTTCTATAACGGCGAACAAACCTTGGAAGAAATTGGCGCTGCATTAAACATAGAGCCCAATACAGTGAAGGTTAAACTATTCAGGGCAAGGCAGCGTTTGAAAGAAAAGCTGCAGCATTTATTAAAACACGAAGTAAACGAACTGCTATGAACGAGATAGAAGAAAGATTGTGGAACTATATAGATGGTAACTGCACACCACAAGAGCACATTGCTACAGCCCGGCTTATTGAAAGTAACCCGGCGTATCGCAGCAAATATGAGGAGTTATTGCTACTGAATAACAACTTGCAAAACCTGGAGCTTGAGGAGCCGCCCATGGCTTTTACTTACAACGTGATGGAAAGCATCCGGGCCGAGCAAGCGATGCGGCCTTTAAAAGCATCCATTAATAAAAGAATTATACAGGCGCTTGCGGCATTTTTTGTAATTACAATTACTGCATTGTTAATTTATGCGTTGGCCACTACCCACTGGAGCAACAATCATGACAGCGGCAATTTTGCAAATCAGTTTAAAGTAACAGCCTCAAAAAACTATTTAACTCCACCTGTATTGAAAAGCTTCTTGTTTTTTGATGTGCTGCTGCTGCTGGCTTTGTTTGACACTTACCTGCGCAGGCATAATTACATGAAGCGGGCGTAATATTTTACACTTTGTGTGCAAAAAAGTACACAAGTGTTATAAAAAATATATACTATATGGAAAGTAACAAAATTAAGCTAAATGTTAATAAGTGGCTGGATGTTGAAAAAAACAGCTTTTCGGTTTAATTTAAAAGAAAAATATAATTACTGTTACACGAAATAAGTTTGGTATGCGAATTGCCTTATATAATACGAACTGGTAAACTTACCAGTTTAATTGTGATAAGGTTTAGGTTGAAAGTCGTTCGGAGCAAGTCCGAACGGCTTTTT
>CAXTCH010000220.1:0-6258 GCA_964241945.1 uncultured Mucilaginibacter sp. | reverse complement strand
GGTGTTGACATAGGTGAGTGGCGTTTATCCAAATGTAAAAAAATACCTATATAAGCGATAGGATTTTTCGCAGTGCTTTTGTGCAGACCCATATAAAACCAGTTATCTTTTACTTATTATTGCTTTACCAATTTAAAGAAAAACCGAATTTATGAAACTGACCTCTGTCCTGCTGCTTTCCCTGTTGCTGCTGTCATTTACTTATCCTGCTAACCGGGAACGTTACCGGAGTATTGAAGCATATACCGGTAATGATCTTGGCATCACCTATACACCAGGGCAAACTACATTTAAAGTATGGTCGCCCACAGCAACGGCTGTAAAGCTGCGCCTATATGCCGCCGGCGATGGCGGCAATGCCTTGCAAGCTATTGATTTAACGCCGGGTATAAAGGGCACGTGGCAGGCGGTGGTAAAGGGCGACATAAAAAACCGCTATTACACCTTTCAAACGGAGCAGAACGGTAAGTGGCTGCTGGAAGGCCCCGGTATGTATGCCCGCGCGGTAGGTATAAACGGCAAGCGTGGCATGGTGGTAGACATGGCCGCGACCAACCCCACCGGATGGGCTGCGGACAAAAAGCCGGCACTGAAAAATTTTACAGACATTATTATTTACGAATTGCACGTGCGCGATTTGTCCACGAGCCCGCAATCCGGCATTCAGCACAAGGGTAAATTTTTAGGTTTAACTGAAACAGGTACCAAAAGCCCTGCAGGTGAAGCCACAGGCTTAGACCACCTGAAGCAACTGGGCGTAACCCACATCCACTTACTGCCGTCGTTCGATTTTAATTCGATAGACGAAGCCAGTAAGCGCCCGCAATATAATTGGGGTTATGACCCCCTGAATTACAATGTACCCGAGGGCAGCTATGCCACCAATGCCTACGATGGCCAGGTGCGCATACGCGAGTTTAAGCAAATGGTAAAAACGCTGCACGCCAACGGTTTGCGGGTGATACTGGACGTAGTATATAACCATACCAGTGATATAGAGCATTCCAACTTTACCCAGTTTGTACCGGGCTACTTTTACCGCCATAATCCCGACGGCAGCTACAGCAATGCTACCGGCTGCGGCAACGAAACGGCATCAGAGCAGGAAATGATGCGCAAGTTTATGATAGCATCGGTAGTGTACTGGGCGAAGGAATACCATATTGATGGCTTTCGGTTCGACCTGATGGGCATACATGATATTGCCACCATGAACGCTATAAGCGATACCCTGCACAAAATTGATCCCACTATATTCATTTATGGCGAAGGCTGGACGGCCGGCGCAAGTCCGCTGCCGGAAGACCAGCGCGCGGTAAAGAAGAATATGCCGCAGGTACACCAGGTAGCAGCTTTCAGCGATGATATCCGCGATGGCTTGCGCGGTCCGTTTAGTAACGTGAAGGCCAAAGGTTTTGTAAGCGGCGCGCCTGGCACCGCCGAGAGCATAAAGTTTGGCATAGTTGCTTCTACACAGCATCCGCAAATTAATTATCAGCTGGTTAATTATTCAAAAGCCCCCTGGGCGCGGGAACCTTACCAAACGATCACTTATGTTTCCTGCCATGATGATAATACTCTGTTCGACCGTTTAAAGATCGGCAACCCGGACGCATCTGAAGCCGACCTCATCAAAATGGACAAGCTGGCGCAGGCTACTGTACTCACCTCGCAAGGGGTAGCCTTTTTACATGCCGGCGAAGAAATGCTGCGCACCAAGCAGGGTATCGCCAACTCGTATAACTCCCCGGATTCTATCAACCAGCTGGATTGGGGCCGGAAAACGAAATATAAATCCGTGTTCAATTATTATAAGGGCCTGATTGCCTTACGCAAGCATCACCCGGCCTTTTGTATGCCAAAGGCTGATTTAATCCGCCGGCACCTGCAGTTTTTTGATACCCATGACCCTATGCTGATTGGCTATCGCCTGATTGACCATGCCAATGGTGACGCCTGGAAGAATGTGATGGTGCTGTTGAATGGAAATACTGCCGATCGCACCATTCAACTTCCTGCCGGGCACTGGACGCTGGCGGCCAATGGAGAAGATGTGAATGAAAAAGGGATCCGGCAGGTAACCGGGAGCAATTTAACTGTTCCGGGTACTACGGCTTATGTGTTATATGAGCGGTAATAAGTGATCTGCATAAGCAAAATAGCATTACAGATACCTAAATTATGCCATGCTTATTGTAAATTTAACACTAAGCACGATGCAGTTTTATTGAAATATTGTAAAATGTACACTAAGATTGGCTCGTGAAATTTAAAAATTTAAAATCGCAACATCAATATTATTAATTATTCATAAAAATTCAAATAACTTTTAAGTTTTCATATCGTATAAGTAATTTTGTTATGAAAATTAAAATTTGAATATTATGAAAAAGTTTATATTAGTTCCTGCAATTGTGACCCTTTTAGGCATGAATGTTTTTGCCGCCGGCCGTGTTGATAATGGTAACACCACTGCTGATGCGCCTACAGTATCACGTGCCGTTAGCCGTCAGTTTGCTGCCGACTTTGCAGATGCCAAAAATGTAAAATGGACTACCGGTAATGGTTTTGTAAAAGCTGACTTTACCGTAGATGGTGATAAGATGACTGTTTTTTACAAAGGTGACGGTGAATATATTGCCACTGCACATGAATTGTCGCCCAGCATTTTACCGGCTCAAACAGTAACCAAGCTGAATGACCTGTACAAAGGCTATACACCAACTGAAGTAATTGCTTATGCTGCCAACGAAGAAAATACCGATGTAGATCCGGTTTCTTACTTTGTTGACCTTAAAAATGATAAGCATGAAGTGTTGGTTCGCGTATCTCTGCAAAACGATATCGAACTGATCAAAACTATTAAGTAAGTTAAGTAACCGCAACGTAACTACAGCTAAAAAAAGCCTCCCGGCATTGCCGGGAGGCTTTCCTGTTTTGCAGATACCATCATGTATGATTTAAAATCACAGCAAACATAAACACGTAAAAAATTATTTCCATAAACCGCTGATTTTCCTGACCTTCATTTTTACCATTGTTTACCTGTTTAAACTCATCTCATGAAAAAAGGCATACTTCTGTCGGTTGTTCTGCTTTTACTGCTTCGTCATTTTGTGTCGGCACAATCCGGTAATGGCTTAAATCCTGGTATTAATAACTTATTTATGCTGTCGGATGCAAAAACGCGGGCCATTACGGCTGAAAATCCGAGAGGAGAGAAGGGCAAAGGCGGCATGGCTGCCACCGGCGTGGCCAGCGAGGCTGCCCGTGGCCTGGGGCAGGGCTGGAAGGTAAACCCCTTTGCTTTGGTTAAACCCGGTGAAACCTTTACCATGGCCGATGTTGATGGACCCGGCGCTTTGCAGCACATCTGGATTACCCCAACCGGTAACTGGCGGTACTGGATAGTGCGTATGTATTGGGATGAGGAAGCCACGCCTTCGGTAGAAGTGCCATTGGGCGATTTCTTTTGTATGGGCTGGGGCAAATATGCACAGGTAAGCTCACAGCCGGTCACTGTAAACCCAGGCAGCGCTTTTAACAGCTATTGGGTAATGCCCTTCCGCCACCACTGCCGCATTACGGTACAAAACCTGAACGGTGAAAAACTGCCCATCTATTATCAAATTGATTACACCCTTACCGACATACCCCGAGAGGCGGCTTATTTTCATGCCCAGTTCCGGCGTTCCAATCCCACGCAAGGCTCTTTACATACGTTGTTAGATGGTGTTAAGGGCAAAGGCCAGTATGTGGGCACCTATATGGCCATCGGCGTAACCAACAACGGCTGGTGGGGCGAAGGGGAAATTAAATTTTATCTGGACGGCGATACCCAATTCCCTACCATCAACGGCACGGGTACCGAAGATTACTTTTTGGGCTCTTATAATTTTGAGGATCAGGTTTTGCATCAGTATACGGCGTTTACTACTCTGTATTCCGGCTTGCCGCAAATTATCAGACCCGATGGTTTGTACAACTCACAGCAGCGCTTCGGCCTATACCGCTGGCACATTGCCGACCCTATCCGCTTTGATAAAGACCTCAAAGTAACCATCCAGGATTTAGGCTGGCGCGACGACGGACGCTACTTGCAGCAGCACTCGGATATCGCTACTACCTCCTTCTGGTATCAAACAGAGCCACATGCGCCGTTTCCTAAATTTCCGGGGAAGGATGAGTTGGAAGAGAAGTGAGGGGCGCGCAGATTACAAATCTGTAGTAATGGAAGTCCGGATTGAAAATCCTGACTAACGATGGGATCTGAACTAACATACCACAATAAGATGTCCACATTAGCAATGAAATTTATTATCTTGAACATCCTAAACTGTTTTATCCGTTATGCCCACCCAGCAAGAACTTGAAGAAAAATATGCGCAGTTAACCACCGCACAATTATTAATTATTGTTGAAAGCGGTACAGATTATACTGAACTTGCTTTTGAAGTAGCCATAAATGAACTGAATAGGCGGCAAGTTTCGGCAGATGAAATTCAAAAATATGAAGAACAGAAACAACACAATTTAATGGTCACTATTCAGAAGTATACCGTAGATGAATTAACGTTTTGGCAAAAAGTATTATTTTATTTCATTTTTGTTCCTTTGCTTGCTTCTCCTTTTAAACTGAATTACAGACAGGACGGCTATGCGTTAAAACTCAAGCAAGCTAATTATTACAACCTATGTGGCTTTATAGGGTTAATGCTGGCTATTTTTTTAAGTGTTCTATCAAATCTGAATTCTTTTCAGGCTGTGGTGGTGTGGGTTACTCTATTTATGCCCGGTTATTTCTTCGATGAGCGGTTTAACCAGCAATATTTGTTGAAGAAGTTGAATCGACGGTAACAGGTGTATTCAAATTAAGTTAATCACGTCATGCCACGTTAGTCCGGATTTATAATCCCCGTTACCTTCCCCGTATCACATCCTGATATAAATCCTCAATCAATATCACTTCCAACAAAGGATTTACTTCACCGGCATCACAGTAAGGATTAAAAAATATTTTTCAGTGGTAGTGATGCGATATTCAAAGCCCGTTAGATTTAAGTTTTTCGCGGATTATAAATCCGCAATGTTGTAGTAGTCCGGATTGTAAATCCGGAATAACATTATTTAACATTATCAAAAATAACAGTTAAATATAAACCAATACATCTTGACTATTCTTACGCCTCTGCAAAATTTTATTCCGAAGTTTTAAAGCCGGCTTTTCAATCACATATCTGATAAGTAAAGCGCTGCATAAAGTGGTGATGATACATAGGGTAAACATCAAGGCGCTGTCTATACGTATTCCCGCTTTACTGCCGTATAGTTGGGTAAGATGGATAATCATTTTATGCGATAAATAAATAGCATAAGATAACGCAGCAATTTGTGTAGTGAATGCAGACTTCAGCCGGTACAATATACATGCCGGACAAACCACGCCGGCCACAATAGCTCCATATCCCATAGCTATCACCGGAAAGCCAAAAACGGTTGAGTTCAAGGAACTGCGGTCATTTGCCATGCAATAAGCGCCGGTTAAAATTAATACCCCTGCCAGCAGCAGATAATTACTGTAGCTATTCAACCGGCTTTTTATCTGAGGATAAAAGGTAAATAAACCGGCTAAAGTTACACCAATAAGCAAACCATCGAGCCGGTTGTAAGTAGGATAATAAATGATTTTATGCCAAATGAGCATGAGGTCGTCCGATGCCAGATGGGGTTTTATCCATTGCTGCCATTCCCACAGCCTCAGGGCTAAACCTGCTAAAAATAAACCGCCTAACAACCCCGCAACCCATTTGCCGATTTTTAAATAATTAATTAGCAGCAATAGTAAGGGCAGCAGCAGGTAAAATTGTTCTTCCACGCATAGTGACCAGGCATGGGTGAAGGTGCCGGTATGTCCTAAGTCCAAGCCAAAATTGAGGGTGAAGGTCAGGTATTTCCAGACAGGGGCCAGTGGGCTGTGTTCCCGTGTGATCGGAAAAAGGTAATACAAAACCAGTATGAGCAAATAGCCGGGAATAATGCGAAAGAAGCGCTTGATGAAAAATTCAGACAAGTGTATGGATTGGCCTTTAGCCAGACTGCTGAATAATTGCCCGGCAATCAAGAAGCCGCTTAATACAAAAAACAAGTCTACACCCGTCCATCCAAATTTACCTACCTGTTCAATCCAGGCCGGATGGCTGAACATTTGATAATGAAATAAAAACACATAAATAATAGCGAAGGCCCGGAGATGATCCA
>CAXTCH010000219.1:3523-6269 GCA_964241945.1 uncultured Mucilaginibacter sp. | reverse complement strand
TACTAGACTTGTTTTTCTTGCTTTCAGTGTCAGCCCTCAAGTTCCGGGTTACCCCGTCCCTATTGCGCCGCACTGCATGATTATCTTCCTTTTAAAAGAACTTATGCGCCGCCCTTCCCAGTTTGGCTATCTTCGCTAATCAGTCGCTGATTAGTGATAATTCGTATTTTGTTTTTGCGAGTGCAAAGGTAAGAAAGTCGTTTCGAATTATAAAATAAATTTTTACTTTTTTTCTTTCGGCTTGTGCGGCTAATTCTATTCAATTTTCCAATTGAAAATCAATATAATCAAACGCCAACTTTTTCACTTCACTACTTCAATGTACTACCTGTTTAAAGGCTTGCAAAGGTAAGCTTTATTTACTATTCCTGTCAAGTACTTTTTTAAAGTATTTTTATTCTCGCTTTTTCAATGAACTTGCGCCTTTTTCGAAAAGGACGCGAGGTCAAAGATACGGCATCGCTGCTTTAAGTTGCAAGTGAAATTTTCAATTTTATTGTTTTTTTAACTAAGTAGCTGATTATTTAGTCATTAATTAAATAATTCAGGCTCGTTTAAATTCCGATTGCAAAAATTGTAATTTGTACCTTCGCCTGTGATATGGCTTCATTAACATTACCGCCGTCTTTTTTATCCGAAATAAGTGCAGCACCCGGTTTAAATAAGGACTCTTTTATTGCTGCTCATCAGGAATCAGCCCCTCCGGTATCTGTAAGGCTGAATCCTTACAAGCAGATCAATTTATTCGATGCTAACCGGCAGGTGCCCTGGTATAAAGAAGGGAGGTACTTGGAAACGAGGCCATCTTTTACTTTCGATCCACTGTTTCATGCCGGGTGTTACTATGTACAGGAAGCATCGTCTATGTTTATAGGGCATGTATATCAGCATATCAGGCTTTCGATGTCCGGCAATGTTCGGGTGCTTGATTTATGTGCAGCACCCGGTGGGAAGAGCACCTTACTGGCTTCTGCGCTTCAGTCGGACGACTTGCTGGTAGCCAATGAAATCATTAAGACACGTGTACCGTTGCTTGTTGATAACCTTAACCGCTGGGGTGTTGCTAATGTAATGGCTACCAATAATGACCCGAAAGAGTTTGAACGGTTACCGGGCTTTTTTGATATAATGCTGGTAGATGCGCCGTGTTCGGGTTCGGGGATGTTCCGTAAAGACCCGGATGCTATTAAGGAATGGTCGGAATCCAATGTTAATCTTTGCCAGCAGCGACAGGAACGCATCCTGGCAGACGCATACCCCACCCTGGCTCAGGATGGGTATCTCATTTATTCAACCTGTTCATACTCAGTACAAGAAAATGAGCAGGTGCTTGACTGGCTTTGCCAAACGTTTGAAATGGAAAGCGTCCGTATCCCTATAAAGCCTGATTGGGGCATTGTGGAAACTCAGTCTGACCAACATAAGGCCTGGGGTTATCGCTTTTACCCTGGACAAGCCGAGGGTGAGGGACTATTTGTTGCCTGTTTGAAGAAAATACAAATGGGCAATTCTATTAAAGCCTTTAAAAACAAGCAGGCACAAAAACTAAACGCCAAAGAAATTGAGCAGGTAAAACCTTACTTACAACAGCCCGATAACTATTATTATTTCAAAGTGGTTGATGACTGGCTGGCCATTCCACGCCGCCAACAGGAAGCATTGGGCATACTGCAGCAGCATTTATATTTTAAAAAATCAGGTATCCGGTTAGGCAAGCTGGCCGGCAAAGAGTTAATACCCGACCACGAACTGGCTTTGAGTGTTGATATCAACAAAGATGCTTTTTCACAAACAGAGCTCACACTTGACCAGGCCATTGCTTATTTACGAAGAGATACCATTACTAATTTAAACACCCTGCAAAAAGGTTGGAGCCTGATGACTTACCAGGGTTTTGCTTTAGGCTGGGCTAAACTGCTACCCAACCGTGTGAACAATTATTATCCCAAAGAAATACGGATCTTATCGGCTGCTCCTCTTTAAAAAATATATTATATTAATCTGGTGCTGTATAGATAGTTTCGGTAAACGTTTTGCATTCCTATATGCTTGTACCCTTAACGCTTACTTTGAATGGATTTTTGGTAATTTTGCCAGACCAATTATTCCGTTTTTCCTATGGAAACTACCGCTGCTTATCAGTCTAAACACAAAATACGCTTTGTAACTGCTGCCTCTTTGTTTGACGGGCATGATGCTACCATTAACATTATGCGCCGTATTCTACAATCTTCGGGCGCTGAGGTAATCCATCTCGGGCATAATCGCTCGGTGGATGAGGTGGTAAACTGCGCCATACAGGAAGATGTGCAGGGCATTGCTCTTACCTCTTATCAGGGCGGCCATCTGGAGTATTTCAGATATATGTATGATTTATTGCAGCAACGGGGTGCAGGCCATATTAAAATATTTGGCGGCGGCGGCGGCGTTATTTTGCCAAAAGAAATAGAGGAATTGCACAATTATGGAATTGCCCATATTTATTCGCCCGATGATGGAAGGCGGATGGGATTACAGGGCATGATTAACGATATGCTGCAGCAATGCGATTTTGCTACCCAAAGACAGTTGAACGGACAGCTGAAGCAAATACCGCAGAAAAGCGCCGGAGCTATTGCTACCGCAATAAGCATTGCAGAGAATTACCCTCAGCAAGTTGATGAGTTTGTCCAACACTTACAAAATATTATTGGAAATCAAACTATTCCTGTATTGGGTATAACCGGTACAGGCGGCTCAGGTAAGT
>CAXTCH010000219.1:0-3423 GCA_964241945.1 uncultured Mucilaginibacter sp. | reverse complement strand
GGAAATCAAACTATTCCTGTATTGGGTATAACCGGTACAGGCGGCTCAGGTAAGTCTTCATTAATTGATGAACTGGTACGCCGTTTTTTGATAGAAACGAATAAAACCCTGGCTATTATTTCGGTTGATCCGTCTAAACGGAAAACAGGCGGAGCCTTATTGGGCGACCGCATCCGAATGAATGCGATTAATCATCCGCGTATTTATATGCGTTCGCTGGCTACCCGACAGGCTAACCTGGCCTTGTCTAAACATGTACAGGAGTCTATAGATATTTGTAAGGCTGCAGGTTTTGATTTAATTATTGTAGAAACCTCGGGCATCGGGCAATCGGATACGATGATTACCGATTACTGTGATGTTTCTTTATATGTAATGACGCCTGAGTTTGGGGCAGCCACTCAGCTGGAAAAAATCGACATGCTCGATTTTGCCGATGTGGTAGCTTTAAACAAATTTGATAAACGCGGCGCACTAGATGCACTTCGTGATGTGCGCAAGCAATACAAGCGCAACCACTTGTTATGGGACGCGCCGGATGAAGAGTTGCCGGTGTTCGGCACCATGGCCTCACAATTCAATGATCCGGGAATGAACAACTTGTTTGCCGCACTGATGCAAACCATCAGGGCGAAAACCGGAATAGATTTCCAGGTGAGTGATAAACTTACCACGGAGCAGTCTGAAAAGATATACATCATTCCGCCCGACCGTATTCGTTACCTGGCCGAAATTTCGGAAAGCAGTAAAACTTATACCGCTTGGGTACATGAACAGTGCAAAAGTGCGCAGCAGCTATATCAGCTTAAGGGGGTTATAAATCTTGCCCAAACTTTTGCCGAAGGGCAGATTTTAAAGGATTATAAAGAGACGTTGAGCTCCTTCGGTGAAGATTTGGGCACGGCACTGCATCAGCATCTGGAAGAGCACCTTCATCCCGAATGCAAACGCCTGCTGCGCGAGTGGCCGGAGACGGTTGAACGATATAAAGCTGATGATTTTGTTTACCAGGTACGGGATAAAGAAATTCGCCAACCACTGCATACTACTTCCTTATCGCAACTGCGTATTCCTAAGATTGCATTGCCTAAGTACGAGGCCTGGGGCGATGTTCTGCGCTGGCTGCTTACCGAAAATGTGCCGGGCGAGTTTCCTTACGCTGCGGGTGTGTTTCCGTTAAAACGTGAGGGCGAAGATCCCACCCGAATGTTTGCAGGCGAGGGTTGCCCCGAGCGCACTAATAAAAGGTTTCATTATGTATCATTAGACCAACCCGCTCATCGCCTGTCTACCGCGTTTGATTCGGTGACTTTATATGGCGAGGATCCGCATATACGTCCGGATATTTACGGCAAAATCGGTAACGCAGGGGTAAGTATTGCTACGCTGGACGACGCCAAAAAGCTGTATTCGGGCTTTGATTTATGCAAATCGTCCACTTCGGTATCTATGACCATTAACGGCCCCGCCCCTATGCTGCTCAGCTTTTTCATGAACGCCGCTATCGACCAGCAATGTGAAAAGTACATAGTTGAAAATCACCTGCAGCATTTGGTCGAAGCTAAACTGAAAGAGGTGTACGATGATAATGGATTGGCCAGACCTCAATATGGACAGAAGGAGGCCACTCTCCCCCAAGGCAACACTAGTTTAGGACTGCTATTACTGGGCCTCACCGGTGACCGGGTGCTATCACCTCACATTTATAAAAAAATCAAAGCTTATGCCATCTCTACCGTGCGCGGAACGGTACAGGCAGATATTTTGAAAGAAGACCAGGCGCAAAACACCTGTATTTTTTCTACCGAATTTGCGCTGCGCATGATGGGCGATATTCAGGAGTATTTTATCGAAAACAAAATCCGTAATTTTTATTCGGTATCAATTTCAGGTTATCATATTGCCGAGGCAGGCGCTAATCCGGTTACCCAACTGGCCTTTACTTTGGCTAACGGCTTTACGTACGTAGAATATTATTTAAGTCGCGGTATGCATATTGATGATTTTGCGCCCAACCTGTCCTTCTTCTTCTCCAACGGAATCGACCCTGAATACTCGGTAATTGGCCGGGTGGCACGGCGCATTTGGGCCAAAGCCATCAAAAACAAATATAAAGGTAATGAGCGCTCGCAAAAGCTAAAGTATCATATTCAAACCAGTGGTCGTTCACTGCACGCGCAGGAAATTGACTTTAATGATATCCGTACTACCCTGCAGGCCTTATATGCTGTTTATGATAATTGCAACTCCTTACACACCAATGCTTATGATGAAGCCATTACCACGCCTACCGAAGAGTCCGTTCGCCGCGCAATGGCGATTCAACTGATTATTAACCGGGAGTTGGGTTTAGCTAAAAACGAAAATTCAATACAGGGCGCTTTTATTATTGAAGAACTTACAGATTTGGTGGAGGAAGCTGTATTAGAAGAGTTTAAACGCATTAACGACCGGGGCGGCGTATTGGGCGCTATGGAAACCATGTACCAGCGCAGCAAAATCCAGGAGGAATCCTTATATTACGAAACGCTGAAACATACGGGCGAATACCCGATTATCGGCGTAAATACTTTTTTAAATAAAAAAGGATCTCCTACCATCATACCAATTGAAGTTATTCGCGCTACCGAAGAGGAGAAGCAGCAGCAAATTGCCAACCTCGAAGCTTTTCAACAACGTAACCAAGATAAAGCCGGACAGTTATTAGTTAACTTACAGCAGACCGCCATACAAGGCAAAAATACTTTCGAAGCGCTGATGGAAGCAGGCAAATACTGTTCGTTGGGACAAATTTCGCATGCATTATATGAGGTAGGCGGGCAGTACAGGCGGAATATGTAGTTTTAATATTTGAACTATGCCGGAAGAACAAACCTATAACAGAGTTACAGCAGCGGAACTTAAAGCAATGGGGCGCAATTTTGAGTATTGCAAGTTCAACAACTGCGACTTTTCATACGCCGACTTATCCAACCTGGTATTGGCCGATTGTTTATTTACGGATTGTAATCTGGCTTTGGCAACCGTGAATGATACCGGCTGGCAAAACATAAATTTTACCGGCTGTAAACTCAGCGGCATTCACTTTAACAAAAGCAGTAACTTTTTATTTGAACTGCATTTCAGCAACTGTGTGCTGGATAATGCTATTTTTTATCAGAAAAAGAACAAGAAAGCCCGTTTTGAAAATTGCTCGCTGATTGAAACCGATTTTACAGAGGCCGACCTCACAGATGCAGTTTTCGAAAATTGCAACCTAAACCGCGCTTACTTTAGTCGCACAAAACTTCAAGGTGCTGATTTCAGAACCAGTTATAATTTTATTATCAACCCGGAGGATAACATGCTAAAGAAAGCTAAATTCTCTTATCAGGGCTTACCCGGTTTGCTGGTAAAGTATGGTATTGTAGTACAAGGATAAAT
>CAXTCH010000218.1:0-6273 GCA_964241945.1 uncultured Mucilaginibacter sp. | reverse complement strand
GACCCCACCAATGCCTACATACAATCAAAGTGGCAGGTGTGTTACGCTGGTATTCAGCGTGCGAACAACGTAATTCAGGAGGTACCATTAGTTACCGATGGTTCTGAGGCAGGCGATATAGGCAAACAGGCAATAGCCGAAGCTCGTTTTCTACGTGGCGTTTATCATTTCGAATTGGCCAAAATATTCAGAAACGTACCTTATGTAGATGAAACGATTACCTATGCAGCCGGTAATTACAACGCACCAAATCCCGGACCTATCTGGGATAAGATTGAGGCCGATTTTCAAGCTGCTGCAGATGCATTGCCCAAAACTCAGACACAGGCTGGCCGTGCTAACAAGTATGCAGCCGAAGCGTTCTTGGCAAAGGCGTATATGTTTGATCATCAATATGCCAAAGCACTACCATTGCTTACTGACTGCATTTCTAATGGTGTGACTGCAAGCGGTGCAAAATATGCTCTGGAGCCTTACGGCAATAACTTTAATGCATCTACCAAAAATGGACCTGAATCGGTATTTGCCGCACAGATGACCGTAAATGATGGTTCGGGCGGTCAGAACGATGACGCGGGCGACGTATTAAACTTCCCCGGTGGCGGTACATTTACCAATTGCTGTGGTTTCTATGTGCCTTCTTATAACTTGGCAAATGCTTTTAAGGTAGATGCCAATGGCTTGCCTATGTTTCAAACCGATGCAGCAACAGGTTTCCCGATGTATGATGTTACCAATCTTAAAAATGATCATGGGTTAACTGCAAGCAACGCATTTACTCCTACCACCGAAGCAATCGATTCTCGTCTTGATTGGACCGTAGGACGCCGTGGTATACCATATTTAGATTGGGGAATATGCGGTGGCGAAACTTGGACACGTGGCGACTTAGTTCCTTACACACCTAAAAAGAACGTATTTTATCATGCTGCGCAAGCATCAACTACTGATAATTACGGAGGCTGGGCTACTAACCAGGGGGTATCCAATAATTATAATATCATTCGTTTCGCAGACGTTATCTTGTGGAGAGCAGAATGTTATGTAGAAGCTAACCAATTGGCCCAGGCAGAAGCTGATGTAAATATGGTTCGTGCAAGAGCGGCAGACCCTACCGGTTGGGTGCATAATTATGCCGATAACAGCAATCCTACCGGGGGATATTCGTCAACGCCTGCAGCTAATTACAAAGTAGGTTTGTATACCGGTCAGTTTGCGGCTAACGGACAGGCATATGCCCGTGCTGCGGTATGGACGGAAAGACAATTGGAATTCGGTATGGAAGGCCATCGCTTCTTTGACTTACAACGCTACGACGGCATGTTTGGCGGCCCTGCACCAAATGGTTACATGGCCAACGTGCTTAATACTTATATCAAAGCTGATACCCGTATTGATAATCCGGTATTAAATGGTCATACTTTTACTAAAGGGAAAAACGAAATTTATCCTATACCTCAAAATGAGATTTCTATTGAAGCTGGTAAATTAAAGCAAAATCCAGGCTATTAATTTTAGCTTAAACCTTACTACTAAGAGGTGAAGATTTATTATCTTCACCTCTTTTAGTTATAGGCCAATTATTTTGTGTTTAAAATGAAATTTCCTGTATATCTTTTTTTCGCTTTTCTTCTTTCCTCCCTTTTCTCCTGCAAAAAAAATACACTGTTTGAGCAGGTCTCTTCATCGCATTCAGGCATTACATTTAACAACAACATTATAGAGAACGATTCTATCAATCCGTTGGATATGGTAAATATTTATAACGGCGGAGGCGTAGGTATCGGTGATTTTGATCACAACGGATTACCTGATATTTACTTTGCGGGTAATGCAGTATCCAATAAATTATATTTAAACCAGGGCAATTTCAAGTTTACAGATGTTACCGACCAGGCCAATGTAAGCGGCAAAGGCGGCTGGGGCCGCGGCGTAGCGATAATTGATATAAACAATGATGGCTGGCCGGACATTTATGTATGCAATACCCTGCTTAAAGATCCTGCCAAACGAACTAATCTTTTATATATCAATCAAGGCACGGATAAGGATGGCATCCCGCATTTTATTGAAATGGCAAAGGATTATGGTTTGAATATGAACCTGCATTCTACAATGGCTTCCTTCTTTGATTATGATAACGACGGAGATCTGGATATGTATCTTACTGTAAATGAGATTAAAGAAGACGACAATACAAGTATGTTCAGGCAGCTACCTACGGATGGTTCTTACCATAGCACGGGCCATCTGTACCGTAATGACTGGAATGCGGCAATGAAGCATCCGGTATTTACCGATGTATCTAAGCAGGCAGGCATCACTATTCCGGGCTATGGGCATGGAACTACCATAGTTGATATTAACCAGGATGGCTGGAAGGATATTTATGTGACCAATGATTTTTTGACCAGCAATATATTGTATATCAATAATCATGATGGCACTTTTACAGATAAAGCTAAACAATACTTTAAACATACCTCTTCGAGCGCAATGGGGCAGGATATTGAAGATATTAATAATGATGGGTTAGCAGACGTTTTTGAACTGGACATGAACCCGGAGGACAACTACCGCAAAAAGATGTTTATGTCTCCCAACCAGTATCAAATGTATACCAATTTTGATTACTATCATTATCAATACCAATATCCGCGTAATACCTTACAGGTGAACCAAGGGCCGGGAGTTGGACAAAATGATTCAATAGGTGATCCGGCTTTCAGCGAAGTAGCATTTTTAAGCGGCATCGGTCAAACCGACTGGAGCTGGTGCCCCATGGTGACTGATTTTGACAATGATGGTTTCCGGGATATTATCATAACCAACGGTTATCCGCGCGATGTAACCGATCACGATTTCTTGTCATTCAGAAATGATGCGGTGGCGATAGCTTCCAAAAAACAAATTCTTACGCAGATACCTGTTGTTAAAATTCCGAATTATGCATTTAAAAACAAAGGTAATCTTCAATTTGATGATGTAAGTAAGAACTGGGGGTTAACGGTATCTACCTTCTCCAACGGCGCCGCTTATGCGGATTTAGATAACGACGGCGATCTGGATATGGTAATTAATAATATTGATGACGAAGCTTTAGTATACAAAAATACCAGTCGCGAAAAAGATAAAAATCACAACCACTACTTGAACATCAGTTTTGAGGGAAGTGGGCAAAACAAAGAAGGTTTAGGTGCATGGGCCGATATTTACTATGATCATGGTAAACATCAGGTGTATGAAAACAATCCTTTCAGGGGCTACCTGTCTACCATCCAAAACGTTGCTCATTTTGGTTTAGGAAGCATCAGCCAGCTGGACTCTGTGGTGATCAAATGGCCCAACGGTGAACAGCAGACGCTGACAGATATAAAAGCCGACAGATTATTAAAGGTTAAAGTCAGCAACGCTCATCAGCCTTATTCATTTGCCCGTCCGGCGCTTAACACAAACGGTTTATTCACCGAAGTTACCAAGGCCGAAGGTGTTAACTACAAGCATCAGGATGACGATTTTGTCGATTTTAATATCCAAAAGCTTATTCCGCACAAGCTGTCTGAATATGCGCCTGCGCTTTCCGCTGGTGACGTTGACAACAATGGGTATGACGATTTAGTGATAGGGGGAACTTCAAAGTATCCGGCACAACTTTTACTTCAGCAAGCCAATGGCAAGTTTACACAAAAGCCGTTAACAGCACCTGTTAAAAATACATACACCATTAAAGATGAGGGAACCTTGCTATTTGATGCAGACGGTGACGGCGACCTGGATTTATACGTGGCAAGCGGTGGGTATGAGAATCAACCCAATTCGCCTGCTTATCAGGACCGCTTGTATATAAATGATGGTAAAGGCAACTTTAAAGAGGCCACCGACGCCTTGCCGCAAAATTATACCAGCAAATTATGTGTAAGAGGTGTAGATTATGATAAAGACGGCGATATCGACCTTTTTGTATCAGGCCGGGTGGACCCCTGGAATTACCCAAAGCCGGTATCAAGCTTTATATTGCGTAATGACAGCCAAAACGGGCAGGTAAAATTTACCGACGTAACCAACGCTGTGGCTCCGGCATTAAAAAATGTTGGCCTGATTTGCGATGCGCTGTTTACCGATTTTGATAATGACGGCTGGCCCGATTTGGTAATGGCAGGCGAATGGATGCCAGTTACTTTCTTAAAAAATATCAAAGGCACGTTCGAAAACGTAACCGGTGCTACTGGCCTCAGCGGTCAGCTGGGATGGTGGAATACACTGGCTGCCGGCGACTTTGATCACGACGGCGATATCGATTACCTGGTAGGCAACGTAGGGCAAAATACTTTTTACAAGGCCAGCGACCAATACCCCATGTTTATCACTGCGAAAGACTTTGATAACAACGGCAGCTATGATGCCTTCCCATCCGTATTCCTGAAAGATAAAGAAGGCAAAATGGAAGAATTTCCGGCGCAGACGCGGGATGATATTGTAAAGCAAATGATCAGCATGCGCATCAAATTTCAAAATTACCGCTCATTTGCCACTGCACCTATGGACAGTGTAATTACACCTGATATGCGCAAAGGCGCTCTGCGACTGAAAGCCACTCAATTAAACACCTGTTATTTGCGTAATGACGGCCGTGGTAAATTTACGTTAAAGCCAATGCTGATACAGGCGCAGGTATCTGCTTGGTGCGGAATAACGGTAGATGATTTTGACGGCGACGGAAATTTGGACGTAGTAATTAATGGCAATGATTTTGGTACCGAAGTTACCACCGGCCGTTACGATGCCTTTAACGGGTTATATTTAAAAGGAGATGGTAAAGGGAACTTTTCCCCTCTGAGCATCCTGCAAAGCGGTATTTACATTCCGGGTAATGGCAAGGCGTTGGTAAAGTTACAGGGGGCAGGCAATCGCTACCTCCTGGCGGCTACGCAGAACCGTGATGTAATGAAGCTGTATCAATTGCGACATAAAGTAAGCACTTACAGACTGCAGCCTGACGACGCTTATGCGCTGATTAAATATAAGAATGGTCAGTTGGCCAAACAGGAATTTTATCAGGGCACTTCATTTTTATCCCAATCGTCAAGGTTTCTTACACTTAATGATAATATGTCGGCCGTGCAGATAGCCGACACTAAAGGGCAGATGCGCCAGGTGAAATTGAAGTAAAACGCGTTATTTTCTAAAAGCAAAGTTCTGTACAAAACCTAATATTGATTAAACCATGAAAATGACGAATACCGTTATGCGTTCAGCACTTCTGTTTTCAGCAGGAGCGCTTATAACGGGCTTGGTGTTGGTAAGCAGTTGCCGCCAGCAAAACGGTTCAACTGATACAATTAATTACACCGGCAATACAGTAAAAGATGGTGCGTTGCTGGCTCAAAAGTACTGCACAGGCTGCCATCAATTAGTGCCGGTAAATGCACTTACCAAAGATGTTTGGAAATACCATGCCCTGCCTGACATGGCAAAATATTTGCACTTGGCCAGTTATTTAGGCGGGTATTTTAAGCCGGATACGGCAGCTGCGGGTATTTCACTTGATGATTATAGCCGTATTGTAACCTATTATACCACTGTAGCACCTGATAGCTTGCCGAAGGCTGAGCCTCCGGTTCCTTTGCTGCGTGATTGGGCCGGATTTTCCTTAAAAATGCCCGCAGCAGGTACCGGCCAAGCTTTTACCACAATGGTTACCGCTAATCCGTATACACATAAAATTTATACCAGCGATTTAATGACCCGGCAGTTGGTGGAGTGGGACAAACTATTAAAACCAAGAGTGGTCGCCGGCTTGCCTACCGCTGCCGTGAATGCACTGTTTAGTTCAAAAGGCGACCAGGCTGTATTGTCATCTATCGGTGTGATCGAGCTGGCCGATTTTCCGAACGGGCGCGTTACACAGGTGGCTTTAAATAACAAGGCTATAGTTACCCCTCAGTTAATTGCCGGTGAACTGCCCCGCCCTGTACAAACCATAACCGCCGATTTGAACAAAGACGGACTGGCTGACTATGTGGTTTGCGCACAAGGAAATAAGCGTGGCGGCCTCTTCTGGCTGAAGCAGCAGCCTGATCATAGTTATCAAAAAGTGCAGCTGACCGACATGGCCGGCGCTACTCAAGCCGAGGCTGCTGATTTTAACCATGACGGATGGCCCGATATCATCGCCTTATTCGGCGAGAATAACGAAGGGTTGTATTTGTTTACCAATAACCACGCGGGCGGATTTACCATAAGGCAATTGCTAAAGGTGCCACCGGTATATGG
>CAXTCH010000217.1:0-6301 GCA_964241945.1 uncultured Mucilaginibacter sp. | reverse complement strand
TGATGGCTTTCCGCTTAAAAGATTCTTTTTTACTGGCCTTGCTCCTGTTCCTGTCTCAGGGAGCCTACAATTATTTTGAGAAGCTGCTGCCTATTTTTGCCGTCCGTGTGTCGGGTTGGACAGATGTTTACTATTCGCGTGTTTTTGCAGTGGCCGACCTGACCGGAGGAATCGCCGGCATTGTGCTGGGTGGATTCCTGATAGAAAAATTCGGCATGAAGCGGATGATTTATATCTATTTTGTATTTATTATCGGCCAGGCGGTCCTGCTGGGCAGTCTAAGCCCTTACTGGGGCAACACTTCTTTCCTATACAGTTTTCTAATTGTTTACCGCTGGGTAAATGCCTTTGCAAAAATCGGTGTGTTTGCTATTGCCATGCAGTGCTGCTCCAAACGTGTATCGGCCAGCCAGTTTACTTTTTACATGACTATTGGTGCGGTAGGCTCCATGGTGGGTGCAGCACTGATCAGCCCTGTGAAGGCTACCTTTAGCTGGAGCATATCTTTTTTCCTGTTCGGCGTAATGCTGGCCTGCTGCATCCTGGTATTAAAAATACTGAACATCGAAAAGCTGGAAAGCAAGATAGCCGAACTTGCAGCAGCAGATGAACATGTTGTTCAGCCACCCGCAGAAGTGGCATCTTATAAAGATTGAATAAACCGCAGAAGAAGTATTCAGGCAGGGCGATTGGTACCCGGATAGTGCTTTTCACTTTCCTCAAGCTTTTCGTGGTAGGCAATAATTTTTAACAGTACATTGGTTGCAATCTTCCATTCTTGCTCGCCCACAAGATTTTTATAGTCGCTCTGCAATGCGGCTAATTTAAAATGGGTGTCCAATACAAAATCCTTAGCTTCAGGGGTAAGGGCAAGCCGTTCGCTGCGCTTATCTTCCCGGTTTCTACGGGCTGAGATAATACCTTCCTTTTCCATTTCACGGATGGTACGGCTGAGGTTCTGCTTTTGCACCAAAGCCCGATGACCGATTTCCGTAGCTGTGGTACCCGCCACCGGAATATTAAACAGCACCGGAAGATAAGCATGTTTAATATGCCAGAGAGGCGCCTGGATATGCTTTGTGCTCCAGAAATCCAGATGCCTGCGCAATTGGTAAATTAAGCGCAGCCAGTTATTGGCATGTTTATTTTCAAAATCAATCAGTTGCTCATCTGTTCCTTCTAACGTTGCCATGCTACTTGTATATTTTAACGGGGTTACAGCTCCATATTCCTGATCAGCATCCGAATATTACTGTATCAATTCAGTTAACATAACAACAAAATTAACGGCTTTTGCTTTGCTCTATGTAAATAAAGCCTTGTAATAGTGAGCAGCAACCTTTAGGCTGCTTTGCCTGTAACAGAATACGTGGTATTAACTAAAGAAGCCTCTGGCTGTGGCGGCCCGGCATACATCAATACGGATGTGGCGAAACACTGTTTTTTAGCTGGCTATCCGTAGGTTTTTGAATAACGGTGATATTGTCTGCCTGGTCGATTTTTATCAGGCCCATTTTTTCAAATGCCTTCAGCCAGCGCTGCATAGGCAGAATGTTCCATTTCTGCCGGTACCGCGTAGCGTTCTTAATAATCGAATCAAAATGGTTTAACGGCGGATCGTGCTTATCATGATATTGGTGTAATACATAATCGCGTACAAATATCTGCTGAATACCTGCCTTATGAAACATCATGGCAAAATCTGTATCCTCGGCCCCATACCCTGTAAAAGATTCGTCAAAGCCACCAATTTTTTCAAACGTTTGCTTTTGAATAGCAAATATTAAAGACCAGAATTGCAGATGCTGAACCGGCAAACCGGCAGGCAGGCACTCCCGGGCAGGATGTGCTACCGCTTTACCCTTCAGCTCGTCATAATTTATTATGTTGGGTACTGCCGGCAAATACAAAGGGTAAGCTGCAATTATATTTTCCGGTTGTAAAACCATCAGCATGTTTGCAAACAGGGTCGGCGATACAATACAGTCTGCATCTACAAAAATAACGTTATCCGTTTTGGTAGCGGTAATTCCCTTGTTCCGCGCAGCAGCCAGTGGCAGCTCATGGGTTCCCTTCATTGCATGGATGCTCACCTTCAAATCATCAGGAACCACAATTCCGTCCGGGTCGTCCATACAAACTACTTGTATATCATGGGGAAGAATCGTCGATGCTTTTACAGCATCAAGAAGATTAGCCAGTTGCTTTCGCCTTCCCTTAACAATTGTTACGATACTAAATTCAGGCATACCAGTTTCTCACTTTTTGTGCTATTGCTTCAGGTGCTGATGCATTTACCAAATTGTTGTAATCAGGTGTAAATACCCTTGCTTTTTGCAGCACGTGTTGCCACTGCTCAGCACTGAAAGTTTCCTGCGCTAACAGCGCTACATTCTGATTGGCTAAAACATTTGCATGTACTGCCTGCTCGTCATACGGTCTGGGCTCCGGAAGAAGGACCAAACGTTTACCAAGTGATAAAAGTTCCGCGATGGTGTTTTGACCGGCGGCAGAAATCACTATGTCTCCCGAAATAGCTTCCCTGACATCTTTGACCGGTCCCAGCAGTTTACAATTTTCAGGTAGATTATAAGCCCGCTTGTTACCAATAATAGTAAACTGCGTGTTTTGATCTTTCGTGATATTTATAAGCACCGATTCCTCATAATTTTCGTAGCCCAACAGGATGGTTACGTTATGAGCAGCCAACCGATTGCTTCGCTTCAACTGCAGGCCGGCATACTTTGATATGTATCCGCTATAATAGGTTTTGGAGGCAAACCGGTAGTCTGCCTGTTCCAGAGAAGATGGAAAATGAGCTATGATATGATCCGCCAGTTTATGAGCGAAGACCTGTGTCGGGTCATTCATTATATTTCCGGGCAGGTGGACCAAAACAACCGGTACGCCCATACCCCGAACCATGATAGCCAGTTCAGGAACACCGTCGCAATAGAAAGTTTTCGGCTTATAGCGTTCTATTGCTTCAGCTAATGTTTTTGCCCGGGTTGCCGGCTCAATTGCATAGGGCGTAACTTCAAAAGCTTTTGAAAATGTATGCTCTGGCAGGTGGTAGTTTGTCGGGTACTTTGGAGGAAGCTCCAGCACTTGTACGTCGTAATTTTTATGCAAATACGCGGTTACCTCGTGGTTCGTTGTGATGGCTATAACCTCAAAAAAGACTGATAAGGCCGGGTACAACATATGGAAAGTTGCCTTATGGCCATTCCCGTGCGCGTGTACAAAATAGAATAGCGTTGGCTTTGTCATTGACCGGCTTTTTCCGCTATGCGTTCATAGGCGTTTACATAAGCGGCAGAAGTTTTTGCCATATCGAATGAGGCTGCAAATGCTCTGCATGTTTCCGGTTCCGACTGCTTAGCAATATCCAGCAACTCAATGAGATCGCGCCAGTCATGTGAATCAGCTGCTAAACATACTTTTTCGTTGCGCAGCTCAGGCGGTATGGCCGTAGTAAACCCTACCACGGGTAAACCGGTTGCCAGCATCTCTACGATGACCGTGCCGAAAGGCTCTTCCCAGGTAGCAGTAGCCAGGTACACCGAAGCCCCTGCCGCAAGTTCATTCAACTGATTTTGGGTAACATGCGAGATATATTCAATACGTTCATTCAGCTGTGGCTGAACCTGGTCGCGGAAATAATCTTTGTCAAAGATAGCGCCGACAATCTTGAGTGGCTGTTTTAACTCATTGGCCAGCTGTATGGCCGCCTCAACGTTTTTTTCCTTTGCAATACGCCCCACCCACAGTAAATATCCGTTGGTATTGCGTGCGTGTAATTTCCACTTTTGGAGTGATATTCCAACTAAAATCACCTCTGCATCTTTGCCGAGCGATGGCTTCCATTGTTTGCTCATCCGGCTCGAAACAGCGACAGGAACAACAGGCGCATGCTTGATAAAAAATTTATACACCAGTACAAATTTTTCTATCGGAGGCAAATGTAAGGTCAGCAGGCTTGGCGTTTTAAGGAGTGCGCCGACTGCATAGATTTCGGGGATGAATGAGTTGTAATGGATGACGTCGTAGCAGCTCACATCAAACATGCCATACTGCAGTGCCTGGTAATGTTGCTGCCCGAGCCACTCGGGACAGGGCCGGTAAGAATCGTCTTTCATGCTGAGCGGGCTCTCAGGAAACTCAATCACCTGAAACAGGTTTTTTTCATCAGCGTCTTTCGCTATCACATCGACGGTATGCCCCAGGCGCACTAATTCATTTGCGTGCTCAACAATGAATGCTTCCGTGCCTCCGTTGTAGGGCTCACGCAGCGAAATGAATGGTCCGGCAACCAGAAGTATCTTCATATCAGTTTTTCAAAGTACTTTATATAGCGCTTGGCCATCGTTTCTAAAGAAAATGTTTCTGCGTGGCGCCTTACTTTGTTGCTCTCAAGCGGTATGGCAGCTGCAATTGCTTTAGCAAGAGATTTTACGTTTTTTTGCTCCGCAACCACTCCGCTTTCAGCATTTATCAGTTCAGGAAAAGCGCCGCGGTTGAACCCGGCTACAGGTATTCCCGACGACATGGCTTCTATGTTGGTAAGGCCAAACGGCTCTTCCCAACGGACGGCATTGACCATAGCGGCTGCGCCCTTCATATACATGTGTATTTCCGACTGTGTTAAATGACCAAGGTATATATCGTTTCCCGTCATGCGGGGCCTGATTTGTTCATCAAAATATTTTTTATCATCAAGTGGTCCGGCAAATTTTAGAGGCATGTTGAGTTCGTGGGCTGCGTCTATTACAATATCCAGCCCTTTGGCATGCACAATCCTTCCGAACCAAAACAGGTAATCGCGGCTTGTGCGCACGAGCGGCCATTTGGCCAGGTCAACACCGTTATGGATAACGATCGAACCGTTATCCGTATAGGGCTGCCACGTAGCCTCAAATGATTTTGAGGGCACAACAAAATGAAGATTTTCGGAACCCGACCCAATCTTAACCGCTGCTTTTAATTTGCTGATGGGTGGCGTATGCAGGGTTGTAACCACCGGGATTGGAGCCTTTACACCCCATAGTATAGGAAGTTCATGCGTCGAATTGTTATGTACAACATCGAAATCATGCTGTTCAATATCTCCAAGTATCGAGAGGTATTCATCGCTCTCATAGATTTCAAAATACTTGTCCTCCCGGTGCTCATCGCCATAAAATCCTTTCACCTGCAGTTCCGGGTCGCTATCTGCATGCGCATACAACATAATTTGGTGGCCGAGCCGTATGTACTCCCTGCATAATGCGTGGGTAAACGCTTCCAAGCCTCCCCGGAATGGCTCAGCTATCGGCAGTCTGGTTTTAGCTATAACAGCAATCTTCATAGGCCAGCTCTACTTCAATGTTTGCGGTTGCTGAGCGGCTGTTGGTAACATGCAGTCGTCTGCAAATGCGGCTTCTTCGCCAATATCTTCCTGTAACAATACTTCTCGGTATAATTTTACGTAGTTCGAAGTCATATTCTGTACGTTCATATTCGATGCAAATTCTTTACAGGTATCTGGGCTGATAGCCTTACTCTTTTTAACCAGCTCTACCAAATCCTGCCAACGGAGAGAGGCGGTTGTTGATACGCTTTCATGCTCCCAGTTTGGCGGAACAGCGGTATTAAAGCCAACCACCGGCACGCCGCTCGCCAGCATTTCCAAAGCCGCTAAACCAAACGGCTCCTGCCATATTGCCGTTGCAAGATAAGCCGACGCCTTTTTTGCTAAGCTGCTCAATTCGCGTTGCGTGATATGCCCGACATACTCAATTTCACTGTTGAGGTACGGTTTAACTTTCTCATCAAAATACTGCTGGTCGGTAATTCTGCCGGCAATTTTCAGCGGCAGCTGCATATGTTTCGCCACGCAAATGGCAGCTGCAACATTCTTTTCTTTGTTAATTCGTGCTGACCACAGCAGATACTCGCGGTTCCCCGGGCTGCTTGTGGGCCAGAGATTCATATTGATACCGTTGTGTATAAGCGGCATATTTATACCAAGCGCACGGTCCCATTGGCGTTTGACCCTTTCTGATATGGCTACAAATATGATATCGCTTCGCCGGGAAAGTTTTTTATACGCCGACGTCCGTTTTTTGTCGGCGGGCGAGTGCAGTGTCAGAAACGAAGTTTTATTGAAATGCAACCCTGCCTTTAACAGATGCGGATAAAACATGTGGTAGTGAATGACATCATAGGAGCCGACATCCAAATTTTTGAACTGACGTTTTTCTTTGAAACGTTTAAGAAAATCAGGACTTTTTGAAGCAAATGCAGTAAACGGGTTTACGAC
>CAXTCH010000216.1:0-6357 GCA_964241945.1 uncultured Mucilaginibacter sp. | reverse complement strand
GATATTACCAGTAACCAGGTTTTGGTGATCACCGTTTCCCCCTCGCTTGCCGCGCCAGAAGTGGAGCGCCTCATTACCGCGCCAACCGAGCGGGTAATGGCTTCGTTACCTAAACTGAAAGAAATGCGCTCTATTTCCCGTTTCGGCCTCTCAAATATTACGGTGGTTTTTGATGACGATGTAGATGTTTATCTGGCGCGGCAACAGGTGAGTGAGCGGCTGAACCAGCTCAAAGGTCTGATACCACCCAACATCGGCGAGCCGGAAATGGGGCCGGTAAGCACCGGCTTGGGCGAGGTATACCAATACTATGTGGTTCCCAAGCCGAGGTATGAAAACCGCTATACTCTTACGGAGCTGCGCACTTTTCAGGAATGGATTGTGCGCCGGCAGTTGCTGGGCGTACCCGGCGTAGCCGACGTAAGCAGCTTGGGCGGCAAACTGAAGCAGTACCAGATAGAAATTGATCCTGCACGCCTGAAAAATTTGGGCGTAACGCTTGAGGATGTGTACAATGCCGTACAAAACAATAATGAAAATACCGGCGGCGCCTATATTGAAAAAGGCCCGAACGCCTATTACATTCGTTCCGAGGGTTTAGCCGGCAATGTGGCCGATATCCGCGCCATGCCCGTTAAAAATCTGCGTGGCATACCGCTTAGGGTGGGTGATGTAGCTAATGTGAAGGAAGGCTATGGCCTGCGCTTCGGCGCCATGTACAATAATAAATATGGCGAGGTATCAGGGGCCGTAGTATTAATGCTGAAAGGCGCCAACGCCATGCAGGTGGTAAAAGCAGTGAAACAGCGCGTAGAAGAAATTAAAAAGCGTTTACCGGAGGGCGTTACCGTTTTACCTTATTACGAACGCAGCAAAATGGTGGGCAATGCACTGTCAACTGTAAAGCGAAATCTGATTGAAGGTGCGCTTATCGTAATCTTTGTGCTGGTCGTATTCTTAGGCAACCTGCGTTCGGGACTGGTGGTTGCCTCGGTGATACCGCTGGCTATGTTGTTTGCCCTTATTGTGATGAATATCTTTCACGTCTCGGCCAACCTGATGAGTTTGGGTGCGTTGGATTTTGGGTTGATTGTGGATGGCGCCGTAATTATTGTGGAAGGTGTAATGCATCGTTTTCAGGATAAGATTGCTAAACATACCGGCGGCAGTTTTGAGCAGGAAGAAGTAGATACGGAAGTTAAGGAATCCTCCTCCCGGCTTATGAACGCTGCAATCTTCGGGCAAATCATCATCCTCATTGTGTACCTGCCTATTTTGAGTTCGCAAGGTATTGAGGGAAAAATGTTCAGGCCGATGGCCGAAACCGTAGCCTTTGCCCTGGTGGGCGCCTTTTTGCTGTCGCTAACCTATGTGCCCATGATAACGGCACTTACGCTGAATAAAAAAGCCGAAAGCAAACGCAATTTTGCCGACAGGATGATGGAATACATCCACAAAAAATACGAACCCTTGCTGCAGCGCGGAATAAAGCATCCGTTTGTAGTGATAGCGATTGCCGTAGTGTTATTTGTTGGGGCTTTTTTTGTGTTTAAGGGGCTGGGGGGCGAATTTATACCCCAGTTAGAGGAAGGCGATTTTGCCTTGGATGCCCGCTTTATGCCCGGAACATCGCTTACACAAACCATTGAGGGTATGCGGCAGGCCTGTGCTGAATTGAAGCGGTTTCCTGAGGTGCAGCAGGTAACCTGCCGCATTGGCTCAGCTGAGATTCCTACCGACCCCATGTCTTTGGAGCAGTGTGATGTTTTTATCACGCTCAATGATAAATCGACATGGACAACAGCGCATGATTATCCTGCGTTAGAAGATACTATTAACAAACGCCTGGCACAAATTCCGGGACTGAGCGTAGGTTTCGAATATCCGGTTCAAATGCGCTTCAACGAACTGATTTCGGGTTCGAAACAAGATGTGGTGGTGAAAATATTTGGCGACGATTTGCAGCAGCTGTCTACACTTTCTGCAAAGCTTACCGGCATCATTGGTAAAGTGAAAGGTGCCGCCGATGTTACACCCGAAAAAATTACTGGCCTGCCGCAGATGGTTATTCATTATAACCGCCCCCAGATGGCACAGTACGGCGTAAATATCAGTCAGGTAAACCATATAGTGAATGCTGTGTTTGCCGGCGAGAAAGCAGGCAATATATATGAGGGTGAACGCATATTCGATGTCGTGCTCCGCATGGCCGATTCAGCACGTTCCAACTTTAACAATGTGGGCAACCTGCAGGTAAGCACACCAGGCGGCGTCCAGGTCCCGTTGTCGCAGCTGGCTACCATCGGCATTAAAGATGGGCCCAATCAAATTCAACGGGATAGCGGACAACGCCGTGTATCCGTTTCCTTCAATGTGCGGGGCAGGGATGTGCAAAGCGTGGTTACTGATCTGCAGCAGCAGGTACAGCAAAAATTGAAGTTGCCGCCGGCCTACCATGTGGAATATGGCGGACAGTTTGAAAATTTGAAGTCGGCTAAAGCCCGGCTGGCTATTGCTGTCCCGGTATCATTGTTCGTCATTTTTATTTTATTGTTTTTTGCCTTTGGGCAGTTAAGGGAAGCGCTCATTGTATTTTCGGCCATTCCCTTGGCGGCTACCGGCGGGGTGTTTGCCTTGTGGTTGCGGGGAATGAATTTTAGTATCTCGGCAGGCGTGGGCTTTATCGCCCTGTTTGGAGTTGCTGTACTGAACGGTATTGTATTAATCAGCGAATTTAACCGGCTGCGTGATGAAGGTGAGGGCGATGTGGATGAGCGTATTCGTAAAGGAACTGATAACCGGTTGCGCCCGGTCTTGATGACAGCAACCGTAGCTTCGCTGGGCTTTTTGCCAATGGCGGTTTCCACCCACGCAGGTGCCGAAGTGCAGCGGCCGCTGGCTACAGTAGTAATTGGCGGACTGATTACTGCAACTTTATTAACCCTGGTAGTGTTGCCTGCCTTGTATAAGCAGTTTGCCGCAAGCAAACCGGATAAAGGCAAAAGTGATGATGGTAGAGCCAAGGCTGTGGTTGCTACATTGATTGGCATGCTGCTATCACTATCGGTACATGCACAGGCACCAGCCGGGAAGCACGTTACCGTGCGCGAGGTGGTACAGCAGGCTATTGCCCGCAACAGCTATCTTTTGGCAGCACAGCAAAGAACGCTGGCTGCTAAGGAAACAGTGGAAACAGCATTCGAGCTGCCTAAAACACAGTTCAGCTATGATATTGGACGCATTAACAGCCCAACCACCGATGACCGTATTGGCGCGGTACAAAGTTTCGCACTTCCCTTTTACTACATCTCACAGCGCGATCTGTTAAAGGCTGAAGGCGCACTCACGGCCCTCCAAGAGGACATTCTGAAAAACCAACTGGCCTACCAGGTGCGTGATGTTTACCTGCAAGCAGCGGCTACGCTGGCCAGGCTCAATCTACTGGACAGCCAAGACTCGGTATATGCCGAGGTAGTTCGGTTGGAGCAGTTGAAGTTTAAGGTGGGCGAGTCTTCCCGCATCAGCCTCACCAGCGCGGAAGCCCAGGCCGGGATGGTAAAAAACCAGCGCCGTCAACAGGAAACCGAGCTGAGGACATTGCAAAACCGCTGGCAGGTGCTGCTCGGTACCGCTGCACAGCTGCTGCCTATTGACCAGGCGCCGCCCGGCTGGTATAGCACTTACGTTACCGATTCGCTTGCTGTTTTACAAAATGCGGAGGTGCGGCAGGCCAGGCAGCAAGTGGAAATTAACGGGCTGCGCATAAAGGTAAACCGTGCAAAAGCTTTACCTGAGTTTAATGTGGGGTATAACAACCAAAGCTTTGCAGGCCCCTACAGCAGCGGAAACAACCAGTATTATACCCGCGCTGACCGCTTCTCGTCGTATTTGGTTGGGCTGAGTGTGCCCCTGTTTTTCAAACCCTATCAAGCCGCGGCCCGCTCGGCTGGATTTCAGCAACAGGCGGCTGTTTATACGCTCAGCGCAAAACAGATGGAATGGCGCGGGCAATGGCAGCAAGCCCTGCAACGCTACCGGCAACAGCTGCAGGCCTTAAAATATTACGAAACAACCGCCCGGCAACAGGCTGATGAGCTGGTTCGCACTGCAACGCTTTCCTTTAAAAGCGGCGGTATCAGTTATGTGGAATGGGCAAGCTACTATAACCAGTCGGTTCAGCTGCGCACCGAGCGGCTGGATGCTTTATTACAGTTAGATCAGTTGGTAAATACCCTTTGGTATTATCAAGGCGAAATTGAGAAACCATGAGAACGCATTACGTATTTACATACTTCTTTACAGCATTACTACCTGCGGGTTGTGGCAGTAAGTCCGACAAAAAGGACGCAGGTCCGGCGCAAGCGCAACCCCAAGCCAAAGGCAATACCATCGTATTCAACGATGCGCAGATAAAAAATGGGGATATTGAAACAGGTAAACTGCCGGAACACCAACTGTCATCAACCATACATGTGAATGGCAAAGTGGATGTGCCTCCCGAAAATATAATCTCTGTAAACGTACCGATGGGTGGTTTTCTAAAGCGAACTGCCATGCTACCAGGCGAACCGGTACATAAAGGGCAGGTATTAGCTGAAATAGAAAATCAGGATTATATTACCCTGCAGCAGGATTACCTGACGGCAATTAGCCGGATTGTGTTTTTGAAGCAGGAATTGGAGCGTCAGAGTTTATTAAGCCAGCAGCAGGCCAGCCCGTTAAGGCTGTACCAGCAAACCCAGGCGGATTACAGTAGTGAAGTGGCCCAGGCGGCCGGAACCGCTCAAAAGCTTCGTATGCTGGGTATAAACCCTCAAAAGCTTATGGTAACCAACATACGCGCCACTATACCTATATTATCGCCCATCAACGGCTTCGTGTCGCAGGTCAATGTCAACATAGGGAAATATATAAACGCAACCGATGTGCTAATGGAATTGGTAGATACGCGGGATATTCACGCGGCCCTTACGGTTTTTGAGCAGGACATTCCAAAATTGGTGATCGGCAACCCGGTTCAGATATATTTGCCCAGCCTGCCTGATAAAAACTTTCCGGGCAAGGTAATCCTTATCGGACGAATGCTGGACAGCAGCCACAGTGTGCTGGTGCATTGCCATTTTTTAAGTACTGATCCGCATTTACTGCCCAATATGTTTTTACAAGCCGCAATAGCTACCAAACCTGTCCGCACAACGGCAGTTCCCGATGAAGCGCTGGTACATTATTCGGGCAAGGATTATATCTATATGGTTGGAACTAAAAAGCGGGGAATGCAGTTTACACTCATCCCGGTAAGTGTGGGCATAAAGGAGGGTGGATGGAATGAGATTCAGCTGGATGAGACAAAAATAAAAAATAAAACCTTTGTACTTAAAGGTGCCTTTGCTATCCTTTCGGCCATGAAAAATACCGGAGATGAAGATTAAATGAAAGAATTGTAAAATTTAAGTGTTTGACTTCAAATTGTCTCCAAAATTTACTTATAGTTTCGTTTTTAAACCGGGATCGGTTTATCCATCCTTATCAAAGTTTAATGCGCCTGTATTGCTCAGGTAATCTGTTTTCACTGCCCGGACGTTTATCCGATCAACATAACATTTTACCAATACCATACAGGTAAGAAGTTGTTGCTTTAACTATATATTAAACGATGACCCGAAAAGATTTTCTATCAAGCGTTGGATTATCAGCAACCGCTTTTTCCCTATTATGCTGCGAAGCGTGTAAAAAGAGTTCTGATTCGGCCGACACCACCGGTCCTTCGTCCGTTGATTTCACGTTAGACTTAAGCGCCTCAGCAAACGCCGCTTTGTTATCCAATGGCGGCTCACTGATCAGCAATGGTGTTATCGTAGCCCGCACTATTGCAGGAGCCTACATCGCCGTTCAAAAATCATGTACCCATCAAAGTTATACCCTAGCCTACCAGGGCAGTAACAGCCGCTTTTATTGTGCTAACCATGGCGCTACTTTTTCTGAAAATGGCACAGTACTTACCGGTCCGGCCAGCCGCAGCCTAAGCACTTATCATACTACGTTAACCGGTACTTCCCTAAGAGTTTATTCCTGATTGCAATATGAAATTATTAATATTATGCTTTTTACTGACCTCTACACTTACCTGGTCAGGCAATTTTAATGAAACGCTGAAAGAGGCGGAGACGACACATAAGCTGATTGTTATTAACTTTTCAGGGTCCGACTGGTGCGGGCCGTGTATTCGCCTGCGAAAGGAAATTTTGGAAACATCAGCATTTGAGGATTATGCTAAAAACCACCTGTTACTGGTGAGAGCAGACTTTCCGAGGCAGAAGAAAAACCAACTCAACAAAGAACAGATCAAGCGCAATGAGG
>CAXTCH010000215.1:0-6382 GCA_964241945.1 uncultured Mucilaginibacter sp. | reverse complement strand
GAGTATACTTTTTCATTTACATCGTAACCCCGGTTCAGGTTAATCAGGTCGCGCTGTGCAGAAGGCAGGGCAGACATGGCCTGGTTGGCTTGCGATAGCTGGCTTTCCAGGTAACCCCGGCTTTTTATTAACCGCTGGCGGGTGGCGTCCAGATTGTTCAATGCAGAATTTTTAATCTGCAATATCTGCTGGTTTACATCCATCACTGGCTGCGAATTGGCATTATACGTTTTCAGCAAACTTACTTTTTGCGCAATCAGCACATTCAGGTTGGCGATTAAGCCGCCGAGCAAAGGGTCGAGAGAACCTTCCAAATTAAAATTCAGGCTGGCATTTTCTTTTTCGCGCGTTACCTGTTGCTTCAACTGGTCGAGGGCGATTATCTGGATATTCAGCATGGAGCGTTGCGACTCCAGGTCTTTAACCTTTTCCAGCGTAGACTGCGCAGAGGAATTGACATCCATAATCTGCTTGTCCTGCTGAAACTGCGCGAGTGATTTCTCCGACTGCTTGACTTTGCCCGAAAGATATTCGAGCTGGCTGTCAATAAAATGAATCATCTGCGTAGCCGACTGCGTTTTTTGGTTACGGTCGAAGTTCAGGTACTCCACCACAATGGCGTTGATAATATCGGCAGCAAATTGCGGGTTGGAATCAATTTGCTGTATGGATAATATATTGGAGCCTTTAACCAGTTCGCTGGTGTGCAGGCCGCCCTGCACCCGCCCGATAAAATCTTCAGGACTGTTGAACTTGAACAGGTAAATGCTTTGATGATTGATGTTACCTGTATGCTTTATGCTAAAAGCCGTAGGGCCAACGGTAACCGGGGCGTTGTAAAGGCAGGTTTGGTGAACATCCTTATTGTTTACCTTGTAACTCAAATCATACCGCTGCTGGTCAATGGCTTTAAAGGTAATTAGGTCACGGTAAAAATTAAGGCTGTCAAATTTCAGCAGCCCGATATCAAGCGGCTTATTCGGGTAAAGTTCAGTAGTACGCACGCGCCCTTCTAAAAAAAAGCTGATGCGGTAATCCAAATCCTTAATCGCATTCATGATGACCGGCCGGCTTTGTATTACAAAACTTTCGCTTTGTATTTTAGACGGGCCGCGCTCAGCCGGGCCGGTTATACCGCCTAAGTCGGTAAGCTCGGCTTTTTTGTCCTCAAGCTTTATAGTGCCGGCGGTAGCATAAATTTTTGGCGTGTACCATAAATAGGTATAAGCGGCAGCATAGCAAATAAAAGTGGTAAGGGCTATCCAATACCATCTGCTGATGACGATTCTGCCGATTTTAAAGTAATCAATTTCCTGATGGGGTAATCTCTGTTCCTGCTTGCTGATTTCCTGCATTTACCGCGTAAATGAAATTATAATTAATGCCGTGTTCAGTAAAAGCAAGGCGGGTTGCACAATGGTAGATACGTTTTGCAGGTTATCGGCACGTATAGCACGTTTACTTTGCGCTACATACACAATATCATTGTTTTGCAATACCAGTCGCGGGTCGGCAAGTGTTTTAATATCGCTCAGGTCAAATTGAGTTACCTGCGGGTTGGCTTTATCACCGCGGATAATTTTTATCGTTTTCTCATTTGCCCGGTCGGTTAAACCACCGGCGGTTCCCAGTACATCTACCAAGGTGGTCTGCTCTTTTGTGAGCGGATAATTGCCTTGACTTTTGACTTCTCCTAACAAGGTTACCTTCAGGTTAATGATTTTAACCTCGATGATAGGATCTTTCAGCAAAGTTTTACGGTAAAGGGTTTCAATTTGTTTCTCGGCATCGTAACGGGTTAAGCCCGAAACTTTGATATGGCCAATAACGGGCAGGGCCACGGTGCCGTCATCTTCTACTTGGTACGTCTGGCCCGAAGAACTGCCTGCGGATGCGCTGCCTGTGGTACCGCCGGCATCTCCTGTAATATAGCTTACGTTTTGCAGGTTCCGGATTTGCAGCACATCCTGCGGCATAATATGGTATACGCTTGCCGCAATAGGCTGTACTTTAATACTATCTGCTTGAACACTTTGGTTGCTGAATAGCAGCTGGTGCTGCCGGGTAGAACATGAGCTTAACAAAAATAGTCCGGCTGCAAAGGCAATAAGGCAAGTAACACGGTGGAGTAAACGCATTTGTTCAAATGGTTCAAAATTATAATGAATCGGAATTTCAAAAATAAAAAATTGCTTCAATAAATCTTTGGCATTACTATTTTTTGGCATTTTTTAAGTTTAAGGATAAAATCAAAATTATATTTGCTGGTACCGGTTAGCCGGATTAAATCATGTCTCCGTTAAAAATCTCTGTTATTACAGTATGCTATAATGCCTCGTCAACCATCAGGCGCTGCATTGAATCGGTGATCCGGCAGGATTACCCGAACCTGGAATATATTATTGTGGACGGCGCCTCCACCGACGGTACCCAACTGATTGCCGCTGAATATAAAGACCACATTGCCCGCTTGGTTTCCGAACCCGACAAAGGCTTGTATGATGCCATGAACAAAGGTATTGCCCTGGCTACCGGCGATATAATAGGCATACTCAATGCCGACGATTTTTTTATTCATGACGGGGTGATCAGCGCTTATGCTCAAACTTTTGCATCCGCAGGGGCTGATGTGGTGTACGCAAATCTGAACTATATAGATACAAGCGGTAAGGTGGTACGCAAATGGCGGTCGGGTTTGTACAAACAGGGGGTGTGTAATTGGGGCTGGATGCCGGCACACCCGGCATTTTATGCAAAAAAAGAATTATTTGAAAAACTGGGTGATTATCGCCTTAATTATGGCAGCGCAGCCGATTATGAGCTGATGCTGCGCTTTTTACACAAAAATCAGCTGAAGGTAATTTATCTGAATCAAACGGTATTGCACATGCAATCCGGCGGAATAAGTAACAAAAATTTATTGAGTCGCGTAAAAGCTTACAACAATGATTTTAAAGCGATGCAAAGCAACGGAATACAGTTTCCGCTACTAACCATCCTGTTAAAGCCATTACGAAAGGTATTCCAATACTGGGTGTAATCTTTTAGCAACTCAACGTCAATGAACAATCTCCCCCTCATCTCAACAGCGCTGCATTATGTTTATCATCATCAAATTTTTCATTATTGCCTGGTATTGTTGAGTTCGGCCGGAATTGTACTTTTTGCTATCCCCTCCATTTTGCATGTAGCCCAAAAACGTCATTTGTATGATGATTTCGGGCATTTCCGTAAAGAACACGATCACGGTATTCCGCGCCTTGGCGGTGTGGCTATGTTTGTAAGTTTCGCTATTACGGTGCTGATGCTGGTAAATGGCGATAACGTGCTCCCCATTAACTGCTTGATTACGGCCTGCATCATTTTGTTTACCGTGGGCTTAAAAGACGATCTGTATGGCGTCAACCCGTCTACCAAATTTATGATTCAGTTTGTGGCTGCATTTGTGGTGGTAATATGCGGCGATATCAGAATCACCCATCTTGACGGATTAATGGGTGTAGAGCAGCTGCCCTATATCATCAGCGTACTGCTTACCATATTTGCCATTATCCTGGTAACCAATGCCTTTAACCTGATTGACGGCATTGACAGCCTGGCCGCTACCCTGGGTATTATGGCCAACGGTATTTTTGCCACCGGCTTTATTTACCTGCATCAATATCAGCTGGCCGCTATTGCTTTTGCTATGGTGGGTGCCATATTCGGCTTCCTGAAATATAACATCACCCCGGCCAAATTATTTATGGGTGATACAGGCTCCCTGCTTACCGGCTTTATTTCGGTGCTGATGGGTATTGAGCTGATCAACTATGGCAATGAATGGAATTTAGGCAGCGCCGTGCAGCTGTTCTCAGCGCCTGCTTTGGTATTGGCGGTATTGATTACGCCTTTGTTTGATACCTGCCGGGTGTTTATCATCCGTATTGCCTCTGGTAAATCGCCGTTTGCTGCCGACCGCAACCATTTGCACCACCGCACCCTTAAACTGGGCTTCACGCATCTGCAAACTACGTTATTGCTGATTACTGTTAATCTGGTAGTGGTATTTGTGGTCATCACCGTAGGCGCCGACCACGCCATAGGCGCCATCATCAGCGCTCTGGCTACCTATATGGTATTCAACTGGATGATCACCTTCTTTCTTCGCTCCAAGGAAAGAGAGAACCTGGCTTTGCGTAACCTGTTCGTTTAAGCTATCCCTTATTATTTTAGGCAACCGCGTCAGCGGTTTTAACTAAATTGCGGCCCTATTTATGAATTAAACATAACGGGCAATGAAAATCGCAATCAATGGGTTCGGCCGTATAGGCCGTATCTTTTTACGTAATATTTTATCGAGGCCGGGTATTGATGTTGTGGCCATCAATGATCTTACCGATGCCGCAACGCTGGCACATCTGTTTAAATATGATTCTGTTCATCGCGGCTTTAAAGGCACCGTGAGCGCCGGAGAAAACGAACTGATAGTTAACGGGAAATCCATACAAATACAATCTGAAAGAGATCCGTCTCAGTTGCCTTGGAAAGCGTTGGGCGTGGATTTGGTAATTGAATCTACCGGTAAATTTACCTCGCGCCAGGGGGCGCAGCTGCACCTGCAGGCAGGGGCAAAGCAGGTCATCATTTCAGCACCAAGTGGCGACAAGGATGTGCCTTCGGTGGTATTGGGTGTAAATGATGCACAGATTGATTTCAGCTCACCGGTTCTTTCTAACGCCTCATGTACCACTAATAACGTAGCTATGCTGGTGAAAGTGCTGAATGACCATTGGGGAATAAACGATGGCTATATCACCACTGTGCACTCCATGACCGGCGACCAAAACCTGCATGATGCACCACATAAAGATTTACGCCGGGCGCGGGCGGCATCGGCGTCTATCATTCCCACCACTACAGGGGCGGCTAAAGCTATCACCTCTATATTTCCTCAACTGGAAGGCCGTTTAGGCGGCGCCGGTATACGGGTGCCGGTGTTGAACGGCTCGCTTACCGATTTTACCTGTACATTGAACGGCGAAGCTACGGTAGCACAAATTAACGAAGCTTTTAAGCAGGCGGCTGCAGGGGAGTTGATGGGCGTACTGGAATATACCGAAGACCCTATCGTGTCAAACGATGTTTTGGATAATCCGCACAGCTGCGTTTTTGATGCCCAGCTGACTTCGGTAGTGGGCGGACTGGTAAAAGTGGTAGGCTGGTACGATAACGAAATGGGCTATTCCAGCCGCTTAGCCGACCTGGTACAGCGCATTCTGCAACTCAACGCGTAATTATGGCTTGGTGTATACCAAATTAGCTGTGCCGGTTACCGGTACTGAAGTGAGTCCGCTGTAGCTATAATAGGTAGTAAAGGCAACTGCATCATTTTTTCGTTGCAGCAAAGCGGCAGTAGCTGAGTCAGCTTTCGCTTTTGTTGGGTAAGCTTGTAAAAAAGTAATTACGCGGCCAACTTTTAAATTGTAATAATTGGTGCCGTTAATTACAGTATCGCTTTTAGACTGCAGAACTATATTGTTTAAATTAGTTTCAATCCATTTATAGGTAATATCGCCGTTTGTGTTAAAGGCTTGGAAGAGCACACCGTCCAATGCAGTTTTAGCATAAGTCTGGTTAAAAAATATGGTCCAGCTTTGGTTGTAATCTAACTGGCGGACAATCAAAGCTACCTTCTGGTAATAAGTCATACTCAAAACTGTATCCTGATTTTGAAAATTAGCTACTACCACTTTTTGATTATCCGCCTTAAATTTAACATCATACTGCTTGGTAGGCTCAAAGTTTTCAACAGGGCTGGTGCCATCAGTAGTGCTTTTGCTTTTTTTGTGGCAGCCGGTACCCAGTGTAATCAATAATAAACCTATGAGGAAATAGCGCATTTGATGTTTGTATAAAGGTTCGAATGATGCAACTTTTATGCCCCGGAGCAAAAATATGGTACAAGGTGCAGGTTGCAGTAATAACTTTGCGCTTATATACGTACCCTGTTAAAATTTAGTTTCTGATTGTAGAATTCTTTGCCCGAATATGATCAAATTTATCTCAAGTGATGATGTTTTGCACCTGCGTAATGTGGTGCTGAGAGAGAGCCGGCTCACGCCCGAGCAGTGCCGCTTCCCTACAGATGATTTGGCGGGCAGCTTTCATATAGGTTTTTTTACGGATGATATTTTAGCCTGTGTCACCTCATTTCATATTCAAAATTATGGCAATTATGAAGGTGCAGGTTATCAATTACGCGGCATGGCTACTTTGCCTGATTACCAGGGTATAGGTTTAGGTACCCAGTTGGTAAAGTATGCGATAGATTATCTGACTGGTAAAGGTATAGATTATATATGGTGCAACGCCCGCAAAAAAGCCATGATTTTTTATGAGC
>CAXTCH010000214.1:0-6438 GCA_964241945.1 uncultured Mucilaginibacter sp. | reverse complement strand
CACCAACCTTACCCAAATTTCGGACTGGCTGACTAAAATTTTGATAGGCGCCGGTTTAGTACAATTAAAAGATATTCCCAAATTTGTATTGCATGTAGCCAAAGTAATGGGGAAGGGCGTACAATCATCGGGCACAGGTACTGAACCTACGCAAACGGCCATTGGCGTAAGCGCAGGTATCGTGTTGTTTTTTATTACCTGGGGATTCATCTGCGGCTACTTGGTAATGAAACTGGTATTAACCGAACAGTTTCAAAACGTGGACAACGGCACCGAACCTCACGAATAAATTTATTACCTGCACGGAAGATTGGGAATTATATGAAGATTGTTACCTTCGGAAAAACCAATTCTATCTGCATGAAAAATTTGTTTACGGCAGTAGGCATAAGCCTGTGTTTGCTTGCGGCGTCAGCCGCCTGCGCCCAAAAAAGTACCGGTGATGATTACCAGATCAGTATTTACCATACCACCAGCCAGGGCCAGCTCGACTCGCTGAACCGGTATATGCAAACTACTTATGTGCCGCAATTGCACAAAGCCGGCTTTAAAACCATAGGTATATTTTTGCCCATGAGTAATGATACCAGTCGCGACAAGCGCCTGGTGGTCTGGCTGCCGTTAACTTCGCTTGACCAGGCGGCACACCTTGCTTATAATCCGCAGGCGCCGCAATATGCCCGGTTGGAAAACATATTACTCACCGCCTTTGAAAAAGCGCCGCATTACCAAATGCCCCGGCTGAACGGTTCAAAAGACCAGCACATATTTGAATTGCGCAGCTATGAAAGCCCGACTGAGGAGCGCTACCTCTCCAAGCATAAAATGTTTAACAAAGGCAACGAGGTTGACTTATTTGCCCGTTTACAATTTAACGCTGTATTTTACGCCCGTGTGGTAGCCGGCAGCCGCATGCCCAACCTCATGTATATGACCAGCTTTGACAACCAGCAGGCGCACGACGCGCACTGGAATGCTTTTAACAACGATGCTGAATGGAAAAAGCTATCCGGCATGGCCGAATATCAAAAAAATGTGAACCGGGCAGATATCATTCTGATGCACCCGGCGGCATACTCGGATATTTTTTAAAATCAGCAGAATGCAAGTGCATTTAAACCTTATGGTTTCTTCAATTGTAGTATAATAAAAATTAATAATTATACTTAGATGAATACAGAAAAAGCTGTTTTAGCCGGTGGTTGCTTTTGGGGCGTTGAAGAATTGATCAGGGCTTTACCGGGCGTAATTTCAACCGTGGTGGGTTATACCGGCGGCGATGTTCCGAACGCTACTTACCGTAATCATGGTTCGCATGCGGAAGGTATAGAAATTGTATTTGACCCCGAAAAGTTGTCATTCCGTAAGCTCTTGGAATATTTCTTTCAAATCCATAATCCTACCACCCGCAACCGCCAGGGTAACGACGTGGGCGCATCCTATCGGTCAGCCATTTTTTATCTGAACGAGGAACAGCGCGATACTGCCAATACACTCATAGAGGAAATGGAAGCCTCGCATAAATGGCCGGGTAAGATAGTAACCGAAGTGGTTCCGGCCGGCGATTTTTGGAACGCGGAAGAAGAGCATCAAAATTATTTGCAAAAACACCCCTACGGTTACACCTGCCATTACGAACGGCCAGAGTGGCAATTGTAACGTTAGTGAAGGGTAACTATAAACAGGATTGGTATTAAACCGATCCTGTTTGTTTTTATAAATGTTTTAAATGCCTCAGGCGCCGTAGTTTAAAGCTCGATTCGGATTTTTAGATACGGTTAGTGTATCAGTTAAATTCTTCTTCCGCTCCACCCACCTACCAAGTGTCCGGGGGATAGATGCTTCAACTATTTTGCTAAAGCGGCTTCCAATTGCTGAATCAGCACTTCTCTTTTCATGGGGTACCCTGCTTTTGAAAGTTCCCAGGTGCCATCTTTTTTTATGATGACATAAGTGGGATATCCTTCACCTTTTACTGTAGCCATGATATTCTTGGTAAGAGTGGTGTTCGCCAGTATGTGAGTGCCCCTCATGTCAAAGTAAGCGATCAGTTTTTTCCATAAGTCTACGTGGTTGAGTTCACGGTTAGCCACATAAAAGTAATCTAATCCTTTACCTTTAAAATGGGCTTTAATAGCCGCGCTGTTATCGTGAATCTCGTTGCGACAAGGGGCGCACCAGGTTCCCCACATATCAAGCAATACCGTTTTTCCTTTGGCCAAAGCCAGCACATCATTAAGGCTTTTCAACTCCGTACCGTTTTGCGGTAATAATATCATATCGCTTGTAAGTGGCCTTTGTTCCAGCTGCCGAATACTGTCAATCACCGGTTTATACAATTGAATATACTCGCTGTGCGGATGTTTCTGACTTAACCTGCCAAAAATGGCGACCAGGTTTTGCGGGTTATGTTCGCCTAAGGCATTGTCAATCGCCAACGCATATCCTTGTTCTTCCACTGCTCCGGTAAAGTTTTTATTTACTATTTTCTCGCTGAACAAGTTTTCCACATCATCGGCATAAAGTTTTTTGCCTTGAATTGTATCGGTTTGGTAGTAATCTTTGTAAAATTCAACGGGATGATCATGTGCTTCAAGCCATAATCTTTCTTTCTCCCGCATCAGATAATCACGTAAAAATTCCTGGTAGCTTATAGCTGCAAGCGCATCGTTGTTGTTTACTTTTGTTGTGCGCATCAGGCTGTCCTGTATCTTTTGCCACGCCGCCATGTTGCGATTGTATTTTCTACCTATCTGATATTTATTATTTTCTTTAAAATCATAATAAACCTCAAGTGCGCTATAATTGATTTCTTCAGTCTCGTTTTTTTTAAAAGCAGGAGAGGGATTATATGTTTTGATATAAGCATGGAAAGCAGTTTGCAGTTGTTTTTGGTAGTCATTAGCCAATGCAATAATGCGGTTGGGTAAAGTATCGCCGTATAACTTTTGGGGGTCAGGCGCTGAGAGCCTGCCCAATAAAGGCTGATTATCATGGCTGCCTGGTCCACTAACTTCAACGTTGCCGTTCGCCGCATCGGCGTTAACCTTGAGAGTATACTTAGCTGATAAATATAGCTTGTATTTGTATCGCTTAGCCCCGTCAGATTCACTATCATAAAATGATAAATAAGCGAAAACAGGGTGATTCACGTTGATGCTGACTGAACCTTTTTTACCGGTTAACGGGATATTAAAACTACCCCGCTGAAGGTAATCGTAAACCAAACCCTTTGCCGGTATCCATAAACGGCAATTGGTTGCAGTAGAATTTTTAAGCGTAATGTTTAGTGTAGCCTTTTGTGCCTGTGCCAGCGAAATCAGGCAAGCCATAGAAATAAATACAAGACAGAATTTTTTCACAATGCGACAGGTTAAGCCATTAGGGAATTGGCTGCACTAAATTTGTGATTAAATGGTTAATTAACAAATATTAATCATCATTTTGCCTGCACAGGTATAAGCTTAGCTTCGCGCCTACGCGGTCTGTACTTTTACCTAATCCGGTGTTACACATCTGCTTACTTTATTGCGCAAAAATCAATATGCCGTTAATGAAATTTCGAAACCATGATTTGGAGGCAGAGGCATTCCAGGATGAAGCGCTGTTTAACCTCCAACAGGTAGCAATAGCGGATGATTACCTCAAGCTGTTTGCACTTCTTTAAGGTTAATCGTATTCCGGCGGAACCAAAGCGGCACCAGCAGTACCATCAATGCACCACAAGAACCGATTATCGTGATACCGATGATATGAAAGCTGTGGTCGGTCACCCCGTTGTGAAACAGCTGTTTGATTTGAGTACTGGATATAATAGCGCCCAGATAAGCAAATGTGCGGTACAAACCTGAAGATACCCCTTTTTGAGCCAGCGGCGCTTCGGCGTTCAGCAGCGCCTGGTTCGCAATCAGGTTAGTGCCTTCGGCTACGCCCATCACCAGAGTTACTGCCAGAATGTAAGCAATGCCGGATCGGGCATCCAGCCTAAACCAGCCGATGCAGGCCAGCAGCATGATGATTACGCCGAACAAATTCTGCCTGAACAGCCGGGTGCTTTTCGAAATCAACAAGCCGGTTGCAAAAGCCATTGCCGATTCCGGCAGCATCATCAGCCCGGTAGCGGCGGGTGTCATGCGTTTAACGCCTTCAATCCATTGGGGCATAGCATACAGCATTTGGTATAGAATGTAGCTGGTAGCCAGGGCCCGCACGTACACCAGCAATAAGGCCGGCTTATGGGCCAGCAGCCGTACATCAATAAAAGGTGTTTCCTGCCGCCGCTCCCATAAAATGAGCAGCGCAAAAAGTACGGTGGCGGGTACTACCAGCAGCCAGGAAAAAGTATGCTGTATAAGCGCCTGCAACAAAGAAAGCAAAAAGGTGCTAAACAGAATGATGCCCAACATATCCAGCTTTTTAAATAAGTTTTGCGACTGATTTTTTTTGTTAGCCGGAAAATCGGGAATCGCACCTGATAAATACAACGATACAATTACCCAGGGTACATTAATCAGGAATATCCCTTTCCAACTAAGCCATTGGGTCAACAGTCCGCCCAAAACCGGCCCCAGTACCATGCTGATTTGCGCTGAGGTGCCAATAAGCCCGAGCACCCGGCCCGGCACAGGCTTTTTTTCGTCGGCGTATTTTTTATTGATAAGCGCCATAGCCGAAGGATAGGCGGCCGAAGTGCCGAAACCCAACATAATACGCGACACAATGAGCCAGCCGAACGCCGGTGCAAAAGCGCCGATTAAGGCAGCCGCCAGCGCCAGTATAAAACCCAGCTGATTGATTTTTTTTGCACTGTACACATCTGCCAGGCGGCCCATTAATGGCTGTGCAATAGTGGAAGTAACATACAAAGAGGTAATCAGAATAGCACCTTGCCCTATGCTTACTTTAAATGAACTGCATAAACTCAGCAATGCGGTAGACAGCATAGTAGAGTTGAGCGGGTTCATCATTGTGCCCAGTATCAGCGGCACCATGAAACGGTAAGGTATTTTTTCTTCTGTTGCTTTATCGTGCATTATTCAGGGCTTTCCCGGCAATTGCTGAAGGTGGTAGCCTCCGGTAACTTCTATGCCGTTTTACAGGGAGGCAAAAATAGCTTATACCTGCGCACCCGGCAAAAGAATATCCGATGATTTTAGAATGAGGTAAAAAGAAATGAGGTTTAAATGAAAGAAAAGAAGTCTGTTCATCGCTACCGGTATCATGAAATGTGAACCGGTGAAACTGCAGATAACTTATTCGCCGGCCTGCTTTGCAGTGAACAGATAAGCCACAATGCAAAATATAAACACAAAGAAGGAAATGAAGGTGAGGAGCATGTTTTTCATAATGCGATATTTATCGAACATACGCCTTAAACATTAAGTTCGTACCTTTTGTTATGTAACAATTCTGTACCGACAAAAAGTCGGTTCAAACTGATTTCGCCTGTCAAATTTTCTGGTATATAGGGGTGGCAAACGTTTTGATGATAAGGTAATATGAACTTTAACAACTTCACCATAAAAGCTCAGGAAGCCGTGCAAAAGGCTTCGGAGATAGCAACCGGTAATCAGCAGCAGGCCATAGAAACGGCACATTTGCTGAAGGGCTTGTTACTGGCTGATGAAAATGTTGTAAACTATTTGTTACAAAAACTAAGCGTCAACATCAACCGCTTAAACCAGCAGTTGGATGAGCAGATTGCCAAGTTCCCGAAAGTGAGCGGAAGCGGCGTGTATCTGTCATCTGATGCAAATAATGCCCTGCAAAAGGCACAAGGTTATTTAAAAGAGTTTAAAGATGAGTTTGTTTCGGTAGAGCATATTCTGCTGGGCATCTTTGCTGTGAATGATAAGGTGAGCACCTTGCTGAAGGACTATGGTGTAACCGAAAAGGATTTAAAGAAAGCCATTACTGACCTCAGGGGCAATAACAAGGTGACTGACCAAAATGCCGAAGCCACCTACAATGCGCTCAACAAATATGCCCGCAACCTAAACGATTACGCCGAATCAGGCAAGCTCGATCCGGTGATTGGCCGAGATGATGAAATTCGCCGCGTGATCCAGATTTTGTCGCGCCGTACCAAAAATAACCCGGTGCTGGTAGGGGAACCCGGTGTGGGTAAAACCGCTATTGCCGAGGGTATTGCCTTCCGTATCATCAAAGGCGACGCACCCGAAAACTTGAAAACCAAAACCGTGTACTCGCTGGATATGGGCGCGCTGGTAGCCGGTGCCAAATACAAAGGCGAATTTGAGGAGCGCCTGAAAGCTGTCATCAATGAGGTGATTAAGAGTGACGGCGAGATTATTCTCTTTATTGACGAGATACATACGCTGGTGGGTGCAGGCGGCGGCGAGGGGGCCATGGATGCGGCCAACATCCTGAAGCCCGCGCTGGCCCGTGGTGAACTGCGTGCTATAGGTGCCACTACGC
>CAXTCH010000213.1:0-6439 GCA_964241945.1 uncultured Mucilaginibacter sp. | reverse complement strand
ATATTAAAGTAGAAGGGATTAACGAGCATCATAAAATAGAAGCTATATTTAAGGCATTTGCCAAGGCCGTCAAGATGGCGGTAAAGCGCGACGCTGAAAAGATGGTGTTGCCCAGTACAAAGGGAGTATTGTAAAAATGGAAGATTACAAAGCGCAGGATAATTCAGGTGAAACCCCGTTGCGAAAAGCTAGTAAAATAGGCATTGTGCGTTACGGAGCCGGCAACATATTTTCGCTCACCGCAGCGTTAAACCGCTTGGATATTGACTACGGCATGATTGATCAGCAAGGGGATTTTGAGCAATATGATCGCTATATCATCCCGGGTGTAGGTCATGCGGGGGCCGCTATGCACAAGCTGGAATATACGGGCCTGGTACCACAATTGCTTGCGTTAAAGAAACCCACTTTAGGCATTTGCGTGGGGATGCAGCTGCTCACCGCTCACTCTGAAGAGGGCGATGCACAGCTGTTAAATCTGTTCCCGCTCAAAACCAGGCGTTTTCCTGAGAGTGACCACCATAAAGTACCGCATACTGGCTGGAACCAGGTGCATACGGTAAATGAAAGCCCGCTATTTGAAAACATTCCTTCAGGTTCGTACTTTTATTTTGTACATTCCTATTATATCGAGTATGACCCGGAATACACACTGGCATCTACCGGTTATAATATCGATTTCTCAGCGTCCATACGATATAACAACTTTTACGGCGTACAATTCCACCCCGAAAAATCAGGGGCTTACGGAGAAACGCTATTGACTAATTTTTCAAAATTATAGAAAGCACATGTACATTATACCCGCTATAGATATTCTGAATAAAAAGGTGGTGCGCCTGCGCGAAGGTGACTACCAGCAGATTACACAATACGATGTTACCCTGGAGGAAATGATTGAGCGCTATCAGTCTAATGGTACCAACTTCATTCACATTATTGATTTGAACGGTGCCAAAGGCGATTTCAGCAATCAGCAATATCTTTTTAATGTAATCAGGCATACGGATATGAAAGTACAATATGGAGGCGGCGTCCGAAGTATTGATAAGGTAAAAGAACTGATTGATGCCGGCATTCACCGCATTATAGTCGGCACGCAGGCCATTACCAACCCCACGTTTCTGGATGAGCTCGGACAGGAACTGTGCGGTAAAACCAAATGTTCCGATCAGGTCGTGGTTGCCATTGATGTGCTCGACGAAGTGATTAAATATTCCGGCTGGATGGAAAGTTCACAGGTAAAACTGATGGATTACGTAGACCGGTGCCTGCGCCTCGGGTTCTATCGCTTTTTATGTACGGACATTAATAAAGACGGAAAATTAGGCGGCGCCGGTGTGGAACTATATACAAAATTATTAGACCATTCCCCCTTTATCAAATTAATTGCTTCAGGCGGGGTAAGTTCCATGAAAGACGTGGAACAATTAAGTAAAATCAAAGTAGAATCCTGCGTAGTTGGGAAAGCCATCTATGAAGACAGGATTACCATTGAAGAAGTTAAAAACTGGAATTTGCAGGCTTTGATGTCGATTTAAAGCCCCCTAACCCCGTAAAGGGGGAACAGAATTTAGTGCAATGAAGAACAAAATGTCTATGGGGGCAGATTATTTGATTTATAAAAATGCACACGATTTGCGTAATCGAATGACGGCTGCCGAGATGTTGCTTTGGGGCCAGCTTAAAGGTAAACAATTGAATGTGAAATTTAGGCGACAACATCCTTTAGGTATTTATATCACTGATTTCTAATGTCATGAACATAAATTAGTCATTGAGGTAGATGGAAGTATTCATAGAAATCCGGAAATAATAAAAAATGATATTGAACGACAACAGTTCCTCGAAAGCCAAGGGTTAACTGTTTTACGATTTACTAACGCACATATTTTCAATAACATTACTCAATTGTTGGAAACAATCAAGCAAACTATTTCCTCCCCCTTCAGGGGGTCGGGGGGCCTCGCCAAACGAATCATTCCCTGCCTTGACGTTAAAGATGGCCGTACGGTAAAGGGCGTAAATTTTGTGGATTTACGCGATGCCGGCGATCCGGTGGAACTGGCCTGGAACTACTCACAGCAGGGCGCTGATGAACTGGTGTTTCTGGACATTACCGCTACCCATGAGCGCCGCAAGACGATGGTAGAGCTAGTGAAGGCCGTTGCCCGGCAAATCAACATTCCGTTTACCATTGGCGGTGGTATCAATGAAATTGCCGATGCGGATGCCTTACTTAATGCCGGGGCAGATAAAATTTCCATCAATTCGGCAGCGGTACGCAACCCGTTTTTAATTAACGAACTGGCGGATGCCTTTGGGGTGCAGTTTGTGGTGGTTGCGGTAGATACCAAGCATGTGGACGGAACAAACCTGGTGCATTTAAACGGTGGCCGCATTGCCACCGACAAAGAAACCCTGGGCTGGATTAAAGAAGCGGAGAGCCGTGGCGCCGGTGAAATTTTGCTGACCTCAATGGACCACGACGGTACAAAAGCCGGCTTTGACAACCAATTGTTAAAAACAGTAAATGATGCAGTTCACATCCCGGTGATTGCATCGGGCGGCGCAGGCTCTGTTGCGCATTTTACCGAAGTATTTAAACAAACCAACGTGGATGCGGCATTGGCTGCCTCTGTGTTTCATTACGGCGAAATTATGATACCGGAGTTGAAAGAAATTTTAAAACAACATCACATTCGGGTAAGATAAATGTAATTGTCTTATCTACTCAAACATCACTATGAATATTGATTTCAATAAATCTGCCGACGGACTGGTACCGGTAGTAATACAAGACGAGCAAACGCTGGAAGTATTGATGGTAGGCTATATGAACGAAGAAGCTTACCAAAAAACGGAAAGTGAAAAGATCGTTACCTTTTACTCACGATCTAAAAACCGTTTGTGGACCAAAGGCCAAACCAGTCGGAACTTTCTGCATGTGAAAAGCGTCCACCTGGATTGCGATAATGATACCCTCCTGATTAAAGTGAAAGCAGATGGCCCTACCTGCCACACCGGCGAACGGAGCTGCTTTAAAACAGCTTACAATCACAACTTTATTTCGCAGTTGGAAGCGATCATAGCCGACCGCTACGATAATCCGCAGGAAAGCTCTTATGTGAATAAGCTGCGCAATAAAGGCTTAAATAAAATTGCTCAAAAAGTAGGTGAAGAAGCGGTAGAGACGGTTATTGCTGCATTGGCCCAAACAGAAACCGACATGGTTAATGAAACTTCGGATTTGATATTTCATCTGCTGGTATTGCTTCGCGAAAAAGATTTGAGTCTGGAAACGATCGCTAAAAATCTGGAAAGCCGGCACAAGTAACGGCAAAATCAAAACACTTTCGTCGGGTCATTTGGTAGTACCTATGTTAAAGCATAACGTCCGGCACTTGCTGGACGTTATGCTTTTTGTCGACTTCTTTCGCCTTAAACTTTTTACAAAACATACAAATCGGAACGCCCATTTTCACAAGTGTAATTATTACACTTATTTGTAGATTGACAGACAATAATTTATCTTATTTTATAGTTATTGAAGAACTTATGGCTGATTACCATAAGCCGGCTAAAGCATGATGCCGGAGTTTAGTTGAAATGTAGGTTGTTTATTTACCGACATTGTGCGTTCAGGGGTGAGAGCCTGAACGCATTTTTATTTTGCAATACAAGGCAACAAAAAAAGCCGGCTTGTGGCCGGCTCTCAGGTAACTATATAAGCAATCGCTATTTCTGCATTACCATTACACCGTTAACCAGCAGGGTACTGCCACCGTCGGCTACTATGTTGTAAACTTGCTGGGTACCACCGGCTTTTTCTGTTTTTTGCAATACTGTATAAGGCTCATACTTCCCGGTTTTGTCATTCAGGCAAAGCACCTCCTGCCCTTCGGCTACCTCGCCTATTTTTAAATTGCCCTGGCGGGTCATCATCGGGTGATTAGGCGTAGCTTGCAGCACTTTACTCACTAACTTCACTTCGTGCCCGGCTATTGTATTATGAGTTTTGGCAGAAACCAATACCAATTGGGTAAGCGCATAATTTTTAGCGGCATGCACGGTGAGTTCCTTCACCTTAACGGCCGCAGGCTTATGCGTAGCAGGGTCAACGGTAACTATTTCGTCACCGCTTTTTATATCCTTCATCCGCCTGGTGCTGCCGTTGGCCATGGTAACTTCTTCTTCGCCGGGGAAACAGATATCATTGCCATAGGTAGCTTCCTCCTTCATATCCTTACCGCCGTTCAGCACCTTATATTGCTGAAAAGCCAGTTCTTTCGAAAGCACATAAGATAATTTCAGAATGTAATTTTTTTCTTCTTTGTTAATATCGTCAATATCCTGAAAATACTTTTCCCACACTTTTCCATCGGCAGTAAAGTCGGGCACCACGGCTTTATATACTTTGCCTTTTTCGTTGGTGTAAAACACCATCAGGCCAATTTCCTGCATGCCTTCCTTGGCAATCAGCTTGTACAAGTCCATGCGCTTTTTAAGCCCATCCGAACCGGTAACAAAATAAGGCTTACGGCCTTCGTACCGATCAAGGATATACGTGTTTTCGAACTTTACATAAGAGTCTTTATCCGGGTCAGCTACCGTAAAGGTTTTGGCTTTATCGTATTCGGCCATCGTCAGCGGCCTGGGATTAGGCTTGGTTTGTGCCTGTGTGAAATAAAATGAAGAAGTAAGCAAAAAAGTAAGAATGGTTTTATGCATAGTAAGTAATATAAGCCCACCTAAACCTTCCCGGTAAGGAACGTTTAAACTTAAAGTTCTTCTTCACCGGGAAGGCTTAGAGGAGCTGGTTATGTTTATGATAATTGTTTAAATGCGTCTGCAAAGCTTTGCATCTCGTCCATACGGCCGATACTCACGCGGCACCAGTCTTTGTTGTTAAACTTCCAGAAGCGGATGCTGACACCACGGTTGGCCATTTCATTGGAAAAGCGTATACCATCCATTTTAATAGGAAATAATACAAAGTTGGCTGATGACGGAATGTACTCGTAACCTTCCTGCTTCAACACCGAATACAAATATTCTTTAGAAGCCATAGTATTTTTCAAGGCCTCCTGCAAGAAATCTTTGTCCTGATAGGCCGCACAGGCCGCAGCTACGGTAGTTGCCGACAGACTCATGGTACCAGTTGCATATTTTGATAAGGTTTTGATGGTTTCGGGTTGGGCAACTACATACCCGCAGCGCAAACCGGCAAAGCCGTACAGTTTAGAAAAAGTGCGTGCCACAATAACATTCTGACTAGCCTTTACTGCGCTGATGAGTGTAACGCTTTGCGGGTCGGGCAGGTAGTCGATGTAAGCTTCATCAACGAATACCGGCACCTTTTTACTTACACGTTCACAAAAAGCCTTCAGTTTAGCGTTGTCTACCACAGTAGCGGTAGGGTTATTGGGGTTGCAGATGTAAACCAAACCTGTATTGGGGCCGATTTTAGCTTCCATCGCATCCAGATCCAGTTTATAATCAGCGGTCAAAGGCACTTTTACAATTTTACTGCCCATTCGGGCGGCAGAAGATGGCAGATCAGCGTACGATGGATCGCCGGTGATGATTTCCGCGCCGTTTTTCCCGTAATGCAATGCAGCGGCTAGCAGTAAAGGGGTCGAACCCGAATCCATCAGGATATTGCTGTGTTCAATGCCTTCATATGCAGCAACTTTTCCCACCAGCTCCTGCGTTTTCATGAAGGGATACTGATAGCTTTGGTCAATCGCTTCTATCAAAGCTTTCTTCGCCGCTGGCGACGGCCCGAACGGATTTTCGTTCGCCGACAGCCGGGCCTTGATTGCAGCGGGCGCGTTTAAAATTACGGATTCATCCGTGATGGCAAATGCGTCTTCAAAAGAGCCTTGCATTTCACGGGCCGGCATCGCCATCAGTGGGTTTGCGGTGCCCGACAGGAGCGCTACGCCCCCGGCCATCAAGGCGCTTGTTTTAATCCAGTTTCTGCGGTTAAGAGTTGCCATAGCTTTATGAGTGTTTTTTAGTGTTAACCTTTAACTTCCGTATCCGGGTATGTCACCCTGGTTTCGGTTACGCGCCCGTGCAATGCGGCTACCACATTGCGCGCCGAAGCAAAAGCTCCTGCCATCCAGGCGTTAAGATAGGTAAGATGCTCACCTGCGAAATACACATGACCATCCGGTTTTAACAAAGCCGGGTAGTAATCGCGGCGGGTATCGGTGGTATACACCGCCCATCCGCCCAAATTGTATTTGGTTTTATGCCAGCTCACCGAAAATGAGCGTTCAAACTCGTTATCATACTGCGGATGAATCAGTCTTCCTTTTTGCAAGGCCAGCTTTTCGCGCTCTGTATAACTTAAATTACCCACCCGTTCCGCTTTTTCGTTAAAATTATAGTAACCAATCAAGGTGCCTTTTTTGCCCAGATAATCATTCGA
>CAXTCH010000212.1:0-6457 GCA_964241945.1 uncultured Mucilaginibacter sp. | reverse complement strand
CTGCAACCGCAGCGGCCCAGAGAAATTGCCATCGGCGACCAGTCGCTCAGCTATGTACAGCTAAGTCCTACCCAACGTTATATCACTTACCGCCTTGTGCGGCAGGCCGAAGGTGCACGGCAAACCATTGTGCCTAATTATGTAACCGCATCGGGTTATACGGAGGATATTCCTAATCGTACCAAAGTGGGGGCGCCGTTGTCGGCCTCACAAACTTTTGTGTTCGACCGCAACCGGGATACGGTGTATGCTATCTCGACGAGTGAAATTCCGGGCATTAAAGACCTGCCAGATTATGTGAAAGAATATCCCAAACAACTGGAAGAGCGCACTAAAAAAAACGAAGACCGCAAAGTTACCATCAGTGGCCCTTATTGGAGCGAGGATGGCAAAAACGCTATGGTGGTGGTCTATGCCGATGATAATAAAGACCGCTGGATTATGAAACTGGATGCAGCAACCGGCAAATTGAGTGTGATCGACCGTCAGCGCGATGAAGCCTGGGTGGCCGGGCCCGGCATTGGCGGCGGTTACTCGGGCGGCAATGTGGGCTGGATCGACAATAGCCATTTCTACTTTCAGAGCGAGGCCAGCGGCTATTCACATATTTACGTGGCCGATATAGCCACCGGCGCCAAACAGCAGCTTACCAGCGGAAACTGGGAAGTGCAGACACTGGACCTGTCAAATGATAAAAAGACATTTTACTTCACGGCTAACCTGCTGCATCCAGGTATTACCGAATACTACCGCATTCCGGTAACCGGGGGCAAGCCGGTGCAGATTACAAGTATGAAAGGCGGCAATGAAACAGAGCTGTCGCCTGATGAAAAGTGGCTGGCTATTCGTTATGCCTACTCCAATAAGCCATGGGAACTTTACCTGCAACCCAATAAACCGGGGGCTAAGGCCATACAGGTAACGCATTCAACCACTGCCGAGTTTAACTCCTATGCCTGGCGCGCCCCGGAAGTAATTACTTTTAAAAACCGGTACGGCAGCGATGTATATGCAAGGGTATACCCGGCTAAAACGCCGGCAGCCGGCAAACCTGCCGTGGTATTTGTGCACGGCGCCGGCTACCTGCAAAATGTGCATTACTGGTGGAGCAGCTATTTCCACGAATATATGTTTAACAATATGCTGGCGGACAACGGTTACACGGTAATTGATATGGATTATACCGGAAGCTCGGGCTATGGCCGCAACTGGCGCACCGGCATTTACCGCCACATGGGCGGCAAGGATTTAGATGACCAGGTAGACGGTGTAAAATATCTGGTCGACAAGTATGGCATTGACCCTAAGCATGTAGGTATTTATGGCGGCTCTTATGGCGGGTTTATGACGCTGATGGCCATGTTTACCCAACCCGACGTGTTTGCCGCAGGTGCCGGCTTACGCTCGGTAACCGACTGGGCGCATTACAACCACGGCTATACGGCGGATATTTTAAATGAGCCTTATAACGATGAGAAGGCTTACCGCCAAAGCTCGCCCATTTATTTTGCCAACGGCCTGAAAGGCCACCTGCTGCTGTGCCATGGCATGGTTGACCAGAATGTAAATTTTCAGGACATTGTGCGCCTTACCCAAAAACTGATTGAACTGCACAAAGACAACTGGCAGCTGGCCCCTTACCCGGTAGAAGACCACGGCTTTGTGGAACCCAGCAGCTGGACGGATGAATATAAACGGATTTATAAGCTGTTTGAGGAGAATTTGAAGGCCCCCTCCGCCCCCTAAAAGGAAAATCTTTTATTCAGCAGGAACTAAAAAAGGCAAGAGGTGCGATTTTGCACCTCTTGCCTTTTTTAGTTAAGGTTCCCCTTTAGGGGCGGTGAGGGTTCCTACTTTAGCCACTTCTCCCGCACTACTTTTTGCTCATCGCTGGGCTGCGGCAGGCTTTCCATGCGATATTTTACCTGGGCATCTTTTTGCAGGGTTACCGGCAGGGTGAGTGACTGACCGTCGCGTACCAAGCCTATAGTAACTTTGTCGCCAATGTGCCTGCCGTTTAGCAGGGTAGTTACATCGCTGACCATCTGGCCGTCGATGGCGACAATCTCGTCATTTACGTTGATGCCGTCCATCCAGGCGGCGGTGCCGCGCTGTACGGTAGCTACAATAGGGATAGGTTTTCCGTTAGGCAGCTTTACAAAGGTAACGCCCAAAGCAGGCTCGTTCCGGTCGGCATAATCATTTACCACTTTGTAACCGGCATAGTTCAGGTAGTGGCCGTAATCTACAGGAACCAGGCCGTTGATGTAATCACGATAAAATACATCCAAGTTGCGGCCGGCAAAATGCTCCAGCCCCTGTTTAAACTCCATATCGGTATAACCGCGCTTTTTGTTTTTGTAATACTCATGGTACATGTAGTGCATCACATCATCCAGAGCATACTTGCCTTTACTATCTTTAATAATTTCTAAATCCAGCAGCAGCGCCATAATGGAACCCTTACTGTAATAAGAGATCGTGGCATTGTTTGAATTTTCGTCTGTACGGTAGGCCTTAATCCAGGCATCGTAACTGGCCTGCGAAAGCGGCTGCACTTTTACGCCCGGCGTATTATCTACATTGGTAAAGTTGGAAGCCAGTATACCCAGATAATTGTCTATTGGGTACAAGCCGGTGCGGTGTACCATCAGGTTATCATAATAAGCCGTAAAACCTTCGGCTATCCACAGGTCGGTGGTATAATTCTCATTATCATAATCAAACGGCCCCAGTGCAATGGGGCGCAGGCGCTTTACATTCCACAAGTGGAAATGCTCATGCGCCACCAGCGACAGAAAGCGCTGATAACCGCCTTCGGTGGCATACGCATCGCGCGAGGCGCCCAGCGTGGTGGAACTTAAATGCTCCAGTCCACCGCCGCCCTTAGCATAATTATGCACAATGAACACATAATGCTTGTTCGGGTTTTCGCCATAAACCGCGGTTTCTTTTTCTACAATGGTGGCCATGTCCTTTTTCAGGCGCTCTTTATCATAACTGCCGCCGCCTACCATAGCCACTTCGTAACGCACGCCTGCGGCGTCAAAGTAAAAAATATCCTGATTGCCTATTTCAATCGGCGAATCAAACAATATATCGTAGTTTGGGGCATGCAGGGTAAATTTATCCCCGTTTACCCGCTCCAAACTGGTAGAAACCTGATCCCATCCTTTGTAGGGTACAATGTGAATAGTAGAAGGCTGGTTCAACATCCCGTCCGGATACAGAAAAATTCCGGTGCTTGACAGGAAACCGTGTGCCGCATCAATAAAGCTGGTACGTACCGATATTTCAAAGGCATATACCCGGTACTTCACCGTTACCGCACTTAACCCGGCAGTATTGAGCCGCCATATATTTTTGCGCACTTTGCCTACAGATATTTCCTTACCGCCGGCAAATACATTCAGTGTTTCAATATTTTTTTCAAACTCACGGATCAGGTAAGAACCGGGGGTCCAAACCGGCATTTTCAAATCGAGGGTATTTTGATGCAGGCCCGAGATAAGCATTTCGATAGCTGCATAATGCGCTTGCGCTTCAGGAAAGGTAATGGTATAATTAATCTGCACGCCGCCTGCAGCCTGGGTAGATGTATTCATGAACAGTAAAGTTAAAACAGTAAAAACAGCCAGAAAGGTTTTTTTCATGGCTGCAAGTTAGAAAAAATGAAAAGCTCCGGGCTACAGGGCGCATCATATAATAACAATGCTATCCCAAATGTTACATTTAAGCTTTGTTATATTTGCCCGATTAATTGTATTTTTAAAACAACTTGTAAACTTTGTTAAAGTGGCATATAACTTGCCTGTTACCTTTAACGTATAAAAGCCTGATTGTTGAGGATGTTGCGTGGGGTGTTGAGGTTTTTGATTAAGGCAAAACCTAAACGGCCTTTTTTTGCATGTACATAAATACAACTGATAAACAGTACCTGCAATTCTTGTAAGCCGCTTTCTTTTATAATCACGTTACATTAAACAATTATGCAGTCACTTTAACCGGTGAAAAAATTTGAAGCAGATACTAACTATGTGCGCTAAATAAATTTTATGTTTTTAATGTAAAGTAAATTTTTAAAATTAATTTTGAGGTCAATGTCTATTAATTACAAAACGTGCCTGCTTATCGATGACAATTACATTGATAACTTTGTAACCCGCAAAATTTTGGAAAGCAGCAACTTTGCCGACGAAATTATTGTGGAACAATCAGCGCCGGATGCTATAGACTCGCTTCGGGATGGGATTGTACGCCCTGACGTTATTTTCCTGGATTTGCGCATGCCCATGATGAATGGCTTTGAATTTTTGCAGGAGTACGAAAAACTGAATCTGGACAGCAAAGACGATATTAAAATATTCATGCTGTCCTCATCTCTTGACCCTACCGACGTGAAGCGCTCAAGCCAGAACAAATACATCAGCCAGTTTATTCATAAACCTCTTACCCATAAAATATTAGCTGAACTTTGAGTAAAATCCTGGTTGCTGATAGCGGATCGTCTAAAACCGATTGGTTGCTGACAGATAAAACCACCCCGGTGAGTTTTAAAACCAGCGGACTTAACCCTTACTTTCTCAATGAGAAGGAAATGGTTAAAGTTATCCAAAATCAGGCCGCCGACATGATTACCCAGGGCAGCGAGGTAACCGAAATTTATTTTTACGGCGCAGGCTGCTCCAGTCCCGACCGGCACGAGATTGTTTCCAATGCCCTGAGTCAGTTATTTCCCAAAGCTTTTATCAGTGTAGACAGTGATTTGCTGGGATCGGCTTACGCCACCTGCGGCAGCCGGCAGGGGTTGTGCTGTGTACTTGGCACCGGTTCCAATATTTCATTTTTTGATGGTGAAGATATCCATGCCGGCAAACACGGCCTGGGCTTTGTACTGGGTGATGAAGGCTCAGGCACCTGGTTTGGCAAAAGGCTGATTACCGATTACCTGTACGGCCGCATGCCCGATGAGGTAGCCGTACGGTTTAAAAACGCTTACCCGCTCACCAAGGATGACGTTATCAACCGGGTATACATGCAGCCCAACGGCAACTCTTACCTGGCCTCGTTCGCCCGGTTCTTAAGCGAAATTAAAGCTACCGCTTACGGTGCAAATTTAATCCGCAGCGGCTTACTGGAGTTTGTTGAAACCAACATAAAATCCTATCCCGAATACCAGCAATACCAATGCAACTTTGTAGGCTCCATTGCCTGGCACTTTGCCGAAGAATTAAAAGCCCTGTGTGCGGAGCAGCAAATACCGGTGGGCAAAATCATCCGGCAGCCGGTACATGATTTGCTGCAGTATATTTTATCAAAAAACTAATTCAGTTCCAGCATTACGGCGGCTTTAGCCGGCATCTCAATTACCAGTTCGTCGCCTTTTTTGTGTGCGCCTGTAAATGGCCGCAAGTGTATTTTATCGGGCTGCTCAAAAGTATTGATGTCAGTATATTTAGGCGAAGTGAGTACCTGACCCGATACGCCGTTCCAGACCATATCTTTTAAACGGGTGGTAACAGCTATAGCTTTGTGCGGGTCGAGGTTTACCAGGGTGATATGAATTTTACCGCCGGCATCTTTTGAAGCGGAAGCATTTACCGCCGGTATTTTTTTACCGTTAAACTCATAATCCGGCGTTTTAATCTCCATAGGCAGATACTGTGCATCCTGATGAACCTTGTACATATCAAATACATAGTAGGTAGGTGTAAGCAGCATCTTATTTTTTTGGGTAAGAACAAGCGATTGCAATACATTTACGGTTTGTGCCAGGTTGGCCATTTTTACCCTATCGCAATGATTATTAAAAATGTTGAGGGTAGTTGCGGCTACCAGCGCATCGCGCAGGCTGTTTTGCTGGTATAAAAAGCCCGGATTGGTGCCCGGCTCTACATCATTCCATACCCCCCATTCATCTACCACCAGCGCCACCTTCTTATCCGGATCGTATTTATCCATGATGGCCGAATGCTTGGTTACCAGCTCGTCCATTTTAAGGCAGCCATTCATGGTACTGAAATAAGTTTGCTCATCAAAATTGGTGGCCGAACCTTTGTGCCCCCAGTTGCCGGTAGGTACCGTATAATAATGCAGCGAAAGTCCCCATAACAAATAGCTGGGGATGTTTTTCATACAGCTTTCTGTCCACTCATAATCATCACTGTTAGGGCCGCAGGCTATTTTTTTAAGCGGCGCGTTGTGATAGTTTTTGGCAAAGGCCGCATAGCGCCGAAACTCGTTGCTGTAATATTCGGCCGTCATGTTGCCGCCGCAGCCCCAGCTTTCATTACCCACGCCCCAAAAGCTGACATTGAAAGGGGCCGGGTGCCCGTTTTTCTTGCGCATTTCGGTAAGCGGACTGGCGCCGTCAAAGTTCAGGTACTCCACCCAGTTCGACATTTCCTGCACGGTCCCGCTGCCCACGTTGCCAGTAATATAAGGCGGGCAGTTGAGC
>CAXTCH010000211.1:0-6463 GCA_964241945.1 uncultured Mucilaginibacter sp. | reverse complement strand
ATATTACTCAGGCAACCCCATCGTAGCTAAAAATGCGCCATGGGATGGCGGTGTGGTATACACCACCGATTCACTGGGCAAAGCCTGGGTGGCTACCGCCTGCCAGGGCATGGGCGCCAGCGTGTGGTGGCCTACTAAAGATCAGCAGGCCGATGAGGTAGACAGCATCCTTATCAGTATCAGTGTGCCTAAAGGGTTAAAGGATGTGTCCAATGGTCGCCTGCGCAAGGTAACGCCATTGAAGGACGGCTATACCCGGTATGACTGGTTTGTGTCTAACCCCATCAACAATTATGACGTAACCGCTAATATTGGTGAATACGAGCATTTTGGCGATACGTATGCCGGTGAAAAAGGCAAGCTCACGCTGGATTACTGGGTGCTGCCATATAACGTAGCCAAAGCCAAAAAGCAATTTGACGAAAACGTGTCCCGTATGCTGAAAGCCTTCGAGAACTGGTTTGGCCCGTACCCCTGGTACGAGGACGGCTACAAACTGGTAGAAACACCGCATTTGGGTATGGAACACCAAAGCGCGGTAGCTTATGGCAACCATTATAAAAACGGTTACTTAGGCCGTGATTTATCCGGCACGGGCTGGGGCCTGAATTGGGATTACATTGTAGTGCACGAGAGCGGGCACGAATGGTTCGGCAACAACATTACCACCAAGGATATTGCCGATATGTGGGTGCACGAAGGCTTTACTTATTATTCGGAATCCCTGTTTATTGAAACCTTTTACGGCAAACAGGCCGGGCAGGAGTATGTGCACGGCAGCCGGCTGGATATTGCCAATGACCGGCCTATTATTGGTCCTTACGGCGTAAACAAAGAAGGCTCAGAGGATATGTATTTTAAAGGCGGCGTACTGCTGAACCAGCTACGCACCATAATTGATGATGACGATAAATGGCGCAGCATTTTGCGCGGCCTGAACAAAACCTTTTATCACCAAACGGTAACCACCGAGCAGGTGGTGGACTACATCAACAAAAAATCGGGTATGAACCTGACGCCGGTATTTAACCAGTACCTGCGCCACAATACCATACCTGTACTGGAGGTAATGACCATCCGCGGCCGGCTGGTTTGCCGCTGGATAGCCGATGAGCAGGGTTTTGCCATGCCGGTACGTATACGGGTTAAAGGCGGCGAATACCAGCCGGTAAACGTAACCACCCGCTGGACACCCATCACCTTAACCGGCATTACCAGGGATAACATGGAGGTAGATACTTTTAATTACTATATCGGGCTGATGATTGATTAATTTAAAGCTTTCACACCAACTATGTCGTTGCAAGGAACGAACCCATCGCACGGAGGCACTGCCACCTTGTATCGTGTGCGATGGGTTTGCTCCCCACAATAACGTTATTGCACTATTAAATAAAAATATTTTCACTTCAGGTGCAACCTGCCTGTTGCTTTCTGCATCTTATACCTAAAATCAAGCAAAAGTTATGAAAACACTATCACACCTTTTACTGGCAGCCGCTCTGCTGAGCAACGCTGGCTTTGTTAATGCTGCACCGGCTCCAAAAGCCATTGTACGCAGCTTTGAAACCGAAGACCGTCATTTATCCGGCTATCATGCTATCGAAGCTTCCGGCTCGTTCGATGTGGTGGTTACCCAAAATGGTCGTGAGTCAGTAAGGGTAGAGGCACCGTCAGATGTGATCAATCGTATTGAAACGGTGGTAGAAGGCGGGGTGTTAAAACTGCGTATAAAAAAAGGCAACTGGAACTGGGGCTGGAACAACAATGGCCGGATGGTAATTTATGTAGAGGCGAGAGATTTAAACGCCGTAAGTTTAAGCGGTTCGGGCGATGTGGATTTTAAAAACGGCCTGAAAGCACGTAAGCTGGATTTAAATTTGTCAGGATCGGGCGGTATGAGCGGACGTATTGAGACAGAAAAATTGAGCAGTACCGTTACCGGCTCGGGCGAAATGAAATTAGCCGGCCGTGCTGAAAGGAGTGAGGTCATGGTAACCGGTTCGGGCGATTATTCTGCCGGATCGCTAACCACTGCCGAAACTGATATCAATGTAACCGGCTCCGGCAGCGCCCGCGTAAACGTAAATACGCGTATCAATGCTACCGTAACCGGCTCGGGTGATATTTATTACAGCGGTGATGCCAGGCAGATTGCCACTTCAAAACATGGCAGCGGTGAAATACACCATATTTAATAAATTGAATTTTATATCAACTAAAAAAGGGGCCTCAGAGCCCCTTTTTTAGTTGATATAAAATGATTGTCAAAACCGTGTGTATAACGCTATTTGTGCCACATGGTTAATTGTATTCTGTTCTGCCTGGTTAACAAACTGGTTTAAATAGCCGGCTTCTACATCTATCTTTCGGCTCAAACGGTAGCCAAAAGAAATGTATGCCCGGTTCTGATCGAAAAGGCTGCCGTTTACTGCATTTTGGTTTTGTACGTTGGCAAATACTTCATTTTGCAGTCCTATAAAAGCGCCTTTTTTAAATATCGAATCTTTCTTAAGCGGAACTATTCCCCGCACAAAATACCTGAACCGCTGGGCAAAGTAGGGAGACTGCTGTTCGTAATGATGCACAAAGCGCTGCTCCAGCCGGAAGCGGTGCTGCACCAAGGTGTTGCGGCCCGCCTTGTGAGTGAGCAGAAGTTGTTCCCAGATGCGCTGCTCAGGCCGGAACACATATTCATCTCCCTTTTCGCGGTAAGTACCAGTGTACAGATAACCTATGGATGCAAATTTCCGATCGTTAAAGTAATAACTTACTGCGGGCCTGAGTAAAGGGCTGCGCAAATGCTTCAATTGATGGTTGGACCGGAATTGGGCATCGAACAATAAACCCCAGCGGGGGCTGAGCCGTTGCGAATGGAACCAGGCGCCCCAGCCGGTAAATTCCTGTTGCTGAGCGCTTACTTTGGGTGCGGTGAAAAATTGTGAGGCCATCACCACCGCTAAAATGATAATGAGTTTAAAAGGTTTGTGATATAGCATACCTTTTAAACTGCATTGTTATCAAATTATTTTGTTAGTTATCCCCGTTAAACCGTTTCAGTACCTTCCGGCCTAAATCATACGTAAGCCGAAAAGCCTGCTGGCTGTCGCCCACGTGGCCGGGTGACTGGTGCAAACTCAGGATAAATTGCCCGGTAAGGTGCTTGTACACAAACGGGCGGTAAATGATATCCAAGCGGTTATACAGTTTCTTTTCATAAAAAGCATCGCCATACATAATATGATGGCCCTGGCCGGCATAAAACTCATCAAAAAAAGCAAAGCGGTGTAAGCCGGCAAACACGCTGGCCACAAAGCCAAAAGGGGTATTCCAGGTGCCTTCGCCGCGCACCCGTTCTAATGACATCATGCCGCCTGCTTCCACCGATAAGGAATCGAAAGCATGCTGGTAGCGGGTAAAATCCATACCCACGCGGATTTGTGCGCCGCCGTTATCCTGAATATGGTCGCCCGGAATAGCTACCCCCGGACCGGCATCGTGCAGCAATAAAAAGTAGTGCTTCAGGTAAAACGGGCCATAGGGATCGGGCAGGTAATTACCCGATAAGCCGAACAAAAATTCTTCGCGGGCAGTATTCGTCTGGCGGCTTACCCAGTCAATCCACAGGGTTTCATAGCCATATTCAGTTTGGTAGCGGGTCAGCAAACCTTCCACATTAGGGCGGTAATACAGCAGGGTATCGTTCAGTAAGGCCCGCGGATAATTGGTAAGCAAGCCTTCGCGAGGGAACATACCGGCATTAAACAGCCATTTATGGCTCTCAAATTTGTAATAAGCCACCGGATCAACGCGCAGAAAGTAAGGCACGGCGCCATATTCATGGATGCCGTTAATGCCGACAATAAAGTGGTTCAGGCTATCTAAATTTACCCCTAAATCCAAGGCCACGCGGGTACCGGAGTAAGTGCGCGAGCGTTCGGTAAAGGCCTTGTACTCACGGTTATCGAAAAAGTTGAAGCCGTTGAAATGGATATCCAGGCTGCCGGGTGTGGTGCGTGAAGTATCCTGTGCCTTAAGGGCGGAGGCAACTAACAGGCAGGTAAGGGTAAGCAAGTAAAGTTTTTTAATCATAGTAATCACTAATCAGGGGGAACTAACGGACGGTAAAGTTAATAATTCTGCTGTTGCGGGTGCCCGGAAAAGGTGTGGTACGGATAGAAAATATCAAATCGTACTTTCCGGGCCGGCCGGGAGCGGTGAGGGAAAATGTATAAGTTCCGTTCCGGCGGGCCGGAATTTTTAATTGTTGAATGTCAGCGCCTGCAGGTTGTTCAGGAAGCCATTGACCGCCACGCAGCAGGTAGGCCGAAAAATTAACCGGCTTGCCGTTATAAAGCCGGCCGAAATCAATTGCCGTAGCATAGGGGTTGCTGAGGGTTAAGCTCAGTTTCACCCGCTCGTTGGGGTGTGCCGTAACCTTGTTTTGCACAGGTTGCACATCCACACGCTGAAACGTGCGCACATTGATTATCGGATTTATATATTTTTTGCCTTTAACCGTAACTATCGAATCGGTGGTCAGGTGTGCAGCCGGAGCATCTGTAATAAAAATAGCCTCATGGTTTTGCAGGCTGTCTTCCAGCGGCCATAAATTGTATTGGGTGCGGCGGTATTGGTACTCATCGTAGCCAAAAGCTTTCAAGCTGCGTGTATAGTAGTTATACTGTGAGGGCTCCTGAAAGCTGGAAGGAATGATAACATAGTTGTTGCCCGCTTTTTGCTGTATCTGGCGGGCCCACGTTTTATACCTGAAAAAGCTGTTTACCGGACGCCAGTCGGTTAAGCCGGGGGTATGAACAATAAGCAAAAGTCTGAAAAGCACAATCAGCGCTACATTTACCGCCGCCAGTTTAAAAAACCATAACGGTTTACTGCCCGGTTGCCGCAGATGGATAAGCACCAGCAACACCAACGGTACAAAGGCAATCAGCGTCCAGTGCGGTTGTACATTGCCTTTAATGGTGTTGAGGAAGAAGAAAATATAAGTACCCGCACTGTTTACCATGAGGCAGCGGATAAAGGCATTTTTAATACGGGTGGTAAACCCGTAATAAAACATAAACCAGCCAATAAAAGGCCCGGCCATCAGCAACTGCCCGGGGAGGTAAAACAGTGTGTATTTGGGCTGATACACCTCTGACGAGCGCTCGAACAAATGATAAACCAGCGAAGGGTAATGGTGATGAATTTGCCACAGGATATGTGGCAGATACAGCGCCACAGCCAATACCACGATCAGGTAAAACGACTTGCGTTTAAGCAGTCTCCAGTTGGCAATAAGGGTAAAAGCAATAAGTAAGATGCCATGATACTTGCTGTACAGCAGGCAGGTAATTACCAGGGCGAGCAGTAAAGCCAGGCTCCATTTGTCTTCTTCGAGATATTTTTGATAGAGGTAGTAAAACAGCGCCGTAAAAAATAACAGGGGGGCATCGGGCGTGGTAATAAAGCCATATATATTAAACACAAAGGTGCCGGCTACCAGCACTACAAACCACCGGGCATCGGCTTTGTATTTTTTTGCAATAAGCCAGATAAGATAGATAGCCAGCGGGTTAAGTATAACGGTGATGAGGCGCAGCCCCAGTTCATTACCCGGAATTAAGGTATCGCCCAGCCTTATAAATACGGCCACCATGGGGGGATGGTCAAAATACCCCCAGTCTAAAAAACGGGAATACATCCAGTAATAGGCCTCATCAGAATGCAGGCCCAGCGTGGCGGCCTGCAGTACATTCAGCGCCGTCCAGCACAATAAAAACCAGCCGATAATTTTTTTGGATTGTACCGGCGGGGTATTTAGCGATAACATTAGCGTGTTCAATAAAAGCCTGAAGCTTATGATGGCGCAAATGTAACCAAATTATTGTAGTGCTTAGTGGTTTCCTGTAGCCGGCTGGTCTGCCAGCGGCAGCATAAAATCCAGCCGTTGCTTATCCAATATTTCGTGTTTGCCCGGGGCAGCATCCAGTACCATTACCTCGTTGGTATTGGGGTTAAACTGCGGCCACACCGGCAGGCCTTTGCCATTAGGATTGCCGGTAGCAATGAAGTTTACCCAGTAGCCCGACATGGTGCGGGCCAGCGCTTCATCGGCCGGTTGCCAGGGGCGGTTCAAAAATTTCAGGTTATCCAAGGCATACGCTACCTCGGCAGTGTGGAAGGATTTATATTTTACAAAATCAGCGGTAGCAGGCGGACGGCGGGTAAAATTATATACATATACCGGTTGTACGCCGCGGCTGCTTTGCAATTGTGCCCATTTATAACCCGACAGGGCAAAAGTCAAATCCCGGCTAAGGGCCACCTGCGAGTTTATAGCCTCTTCTTCGGTGTTCGCCGGGTAGTATTTAAAAAACTCACCGGCCGCAGCGCCATAGGTTTTGCGGATGTCGGTTTCAAATTGCTGCCGGGTTTTAAAACCGAATACCAGGCCCTCATC
>CAXTCH010000210.1:5211-6488 GCA_964241945.1 uncultured Mucilaginibacter sp. | reverse complement strand
TCTTTAATCTGCTTGCTGGATTTAAAGCGATTGATGTAGTCAATGTTGCAGGGGAAACCTTTTAAGCGGTCGGAAAAGGTTTTATAATGCTGCGCGGCCAGGATGGTAGTAGGTACTAATACAGCTACCTGCTTGCTGTCGGCTACCGCTTTAAAGGCGGCACGTATGGCTACTTCTGTTTTGCCAAAGCCCACATCGCCGCAAATCAGACGATCCATAGGATGCGGCGATTCCATGTCTTTTTTGAAATCGGCCGTCGCTTTTTCCTGGTCAGGCGTGTCCTCATAGATAAAGGAAGCCTCAAGTTCTGTTTGCAGATAGCTATCAGGCGTAAACGCGTTACCATGCTGAGCTTTACGTACTGCATAAAGCTTTATCAGGTCGCGGGCGATGTCTTTAACTTTTTTTTTTGTGGTTTTTTTCAACCGCTCCCAGGTATCTGTACCCAGCTTATTCATTTTGGGCACTGCGCCTTCTTTACCGCTGAACTTTGAAATACGGTTCAGCGAATTGATGTTTACATATAGCAAATCATTATCGGCATAAATCAGCCGGATCATTTCCTGCGCTTTGCCGTTTACCTCTACCTTTTCCAGGCCGGCATATTTACCTACGCCATGGTCAATGTGGGTTACATAATCACCAGGTTTCAGCTCACGCAGTTCTTTCAGGGTAATAGCTTGCGTGCGCTGGTAACCTTTGCGCAGCTTATATTTATAATAGCGGTCAAATATCTGATGATCGGTATAGCAGGCCAGCTTTTGCTCACGATCAATAAAACCTTCGCGTATGGAAATATTAACCGGCGTGAATTTTACCGTCTTATCTAAATCATCAAAAATAGCATAAAGCCGCTCAACCTGTTTCGCTGAATCCGTAAAGATAAGGTTTTCGATATGGTCCGCCTCGTTGTTTTTGATGTTGTGAATGAGCAGCTGAAAATCCTTGTTGAACGAAGGCTGCGGCCGTACATCAAAATTGATGGAGATACTATCCTGATAAAAAAACTGTTTACCAAACTCAACAATGGGAAAATCATGCAACTGGTCAGCAATCAGCTTTTCGTCGGTAAAGGCAAACTTCGGGTCAATCCAGTCGGGGTTTTGCGTCTTTTCATCGGCCGAAAGCGCTTTCCATAATTGGGTGGCCTTTTTAAACCCGTCCTGAACAATATCCAGTGTAAACTGTACGTCGCGTATCCAAATTTGAGTACTGTCTTCAATATATTCCAGTATCGAAATGTTGTTTTCGGTCAGGAATTTAGATTGCACATTGGG
>CAXTCH010000210.1:0-5111 GCA_964241945.1 uncultured Mucilaginibacter sp. | reverse complement strand
TACTCGGTAGCGTGGTTCAGTTCATTCAATACTTCAGCGCGGGCCAGCACATTGCTGCTGTCGGGCTGGGTAAACTCAAAGGCTTTCCGGTAAGAAGAAGGAAACAGCAGCACCTCCTTACCGGTTAAGTTTTCCAGATCGGCCTGAAAGTAGCTGGCTTCCTCACGGTCGGGCAGGATGAACAATTGGTGCTTATGCTGCAGAAAATACAAAGCCACGGCAATCATAGCATCGCTCGAGCCGACAAGGCCCCGCAATTGTATGCGCGCATTTTTAGCTGTATTTAACGCTTTGGCCAGTTCCTTAATGCGGTCATCGGCTTTATAGCGCTCTAAGATATCTCGGATATTCAAAACTTAACAAAGATAATTAAATCACTTTCTTACTCAAAAACTAAACCCCCGGCAATTAAAAATGTGTGATTAAGCAAACAATATAAAACGCATAATCCTTTTATAGGAACCAACGGCCAATAGCCGTTTACATTTAACTTAACATCAATCACTTTTTATGAAAAATGCACTTTGGTCTGGTATAATAATAGGGGTTTTAAGCGGCTTATGGTTATTTTTGATGCACTGGGCCGGCTATGATACCCATGCAGACAAGGCATCGCCTATTGAATACATTTCTGTACTGATTCCGCTGATTGGTTTATTCTTGGGGTTGCGCAGTTATCGTAATGATATATTGGGCGGCCATATGAGTTTCATTCAGGGCATAGTTCAATGCTTTAAAATACTGATGGTAGGTGGCGCCCTTGCCATTTTTGCAGGCATTGTATACATCAACTATATTGAGGCAGGCAGTAACTTCCTTGATTTTTCCGGTCGTTTGTTTGGAGCCTTTTTATTGGGCATATTATTTTCGCTTATTGTCAGTTTAATATTAATGACCAAAACCGATAACACCAGTCAGTTTTAAATTACTGAGTACAACATTTATTGATATTAAAAGGCCACAAAAGCTGCTTTAATTTAGCTGCTTTTGTGGCTTTTGGTTTAGCAGTTAGTATCAAATTACTTTGAAAACCTGCAGGTACAATAAAAGCTTTTATTCATAGTTTACCTTGTAGCCCATGGCTAAAATGCCTTTTCATCATCGTAAAAATTTGAGTACGATGTTAAAAACTTGGAACTGAGTTTATGAATTGGTTAAATTTAGCGCCATTTAGTTAGTTAAGGTATTAATGAAAATATTAAAAGCTGCCCTTTCCCTCGTTCTGCTTTTTACTGCTTTTTCTCCGGTTTTTGCTCAGCAGGATACCATTGGCATCCGGTCTATTATTGCCAAACAAGGCAAATATGCCGAAAGTTACCCCGTGGAAAAGGTTTATGTGCATACCGACAAATCCTATTATGCTGCCGGCGATACGATATGGTTTAAAGCCTATGTGACTGTAGACCTGCATCAGCCAACCGTACTTAGTAAAATAGTGTATGTAGATTTGATCAGCGGAACGGATACCCTGATGCAGTCGTTACGCTTACCCATTATCGGAGGTTTCGCCGAGGGCAATATCGCGCTGGATCCTGCAGTTTACAGGCAGGGAAACTATCACCTGAGGGCCTATACCAACTGGATGCGTAACTTCGATCCGGCTTATTATTTTAATAAAAATTTGCCCGTTGCGAATGCCGACAAGCAAATAAGTGTAAGAGCACAATTTTTTGCCAAAGGCAATGGCACCCAGGCACAGGTAGTTTACCGGGATGCGGAAGGCAACCCTTACAGCAATAAAAAAATAAGCTGGCAAGCCGGTACCAGCGAAAAAAACCTGGGCAAAGGCAAAGGCGTAACGGATCAGAACGGCGTATTTCGTGTTTTAGTTCCGCAGGCCAAATCGGCCGATGATGGCCCCAGCACCCTTACCACTACCATTGACGTTGACCCCGGCAACAAAAAGCCTATTACCAACGCCTTTACCGTTCAGGCCGTAAAGCGCAGTACAGACGATATTCAATTTTTTCCGGAAGGTGGAAAGCTGATTGCCGATAACGATGTACGGATAGCGTTTAAGGCATTAAAACCCGATGGTTTGGGGGCAGAGGCAAAAGGAACTATAACTGATAACGAAGGCAAAACAGTTACCACCTTTACTGCGCAGCACCTGGGTATGGGCGAGTTTATGTTATCTCCCGAAAATGGCAAGACCTATAAGGCTGCTGTTACTTTTGGCGATGGCACACAGCAAACGTTTACCTTACCGGCTGTTGAAGCAAGCGGTATCAGTCTGGCGGTAAATGCCAGTCCTCCGGCTGCAGTTAACGTGCGCGTGGTAACCAACCAGGCTTACCTTGATCAGAATAAAGGTAAGCCGTATTATATTATCGGTAAAATAGGGGAAACCGTTTGCTATGCGGCTCAAACCGTTTTGCAGGGGCGTACTTATGATATTGCTATCCCGAAAACTAAGCTGGTAAGCGGTATTTTGCAGCTCACTTTATTCAATGATCATGGTCAGCCGCTGAGTGAACGGTTGTGCTTTGTGCGTAATGATGACCTGATGAATTTAACCGTACGTGCTGATCGCAGCTCTTATGCCAAACGGCAAAAGGTACAGTTAACACTGTCGGCTAAAAATCAGCAGCAACCTGCAGAGGCTAATTTTTCGGTAGCTGTAGTTGATGATAATATTGCCCCGAGTGATGATGATGGTGAAGCCAGCATTTTAAGCTATTTGTTGCTCACCGGCGATTTAAGAGGGTTTATCGAAAAGCCAGGCTATTATTTTAATCATGCCGGCGACAAAACCCGGGCTGATCTGGATGTATTGATGCTGACCCAGGGCTATCGTCGTTTTTCTTACACCGACTTGCTGGCAGGACGTTTTACCCAACTGCATTTTATGCCTGAGCAGGGTATTGAGGTAACAGGGACCCTGCGTACCAGCACGGGTATGCCGGTAAACAAAGGTAATGTGCAGCTTACTATTGCCGACCGGCATTACACCAAAAGTACCATAACCGACGGGAATGGTACTTTTAAATTTTCAAATGTGCCGCTGCTTGATTCTTCAAAGGTGGTCATCAGCGCCAGGGGCAATTATCATTCAAACGATATGATGCTGCTGATAGATAACATGACCATGCCGGGTATGGCCGCTGATATGACATCGCCCGATGCGGTGAACAACATCGACAGTACTTACCGTAACTATATTGTCAACAGTAAGCAGCAGTATAATAATTCGCACATGCTGAAAGAGGTAGTTATCAAGGGGCAGGCACCGGCGAAATTACCCTCGCATGCCGACTACCCCGCATTGAGCGGATTGAGTATGATAGCTGACCACGTAATTAATGCACAGGCTTTTGAAGGCTGTAACAATCTTTTAAGCTGCCTGCAGGCCTCAGCTATGGGCTTAACTTTTTATGACAACAACTTTTATATAACCCGTAGCTATAATGCCGGTGATCGTACCCCTGTACAGATTTTTGTGAACGGTACGCCGATTGATATCAACTCTTTGGGCGGTTTGAACCCCACTGATGTTTTGTCGGTAGAGATATTTTTGAAGGATGAGTTGGGCCTGGTAAACCGGGTATATAACAGTAATGGTGTATTGGCCATTAATACCAAATCTGCAGCATTAAAAGCGGCGCCTAAAACCAAAATGAGCATCGAGGACATAAAAAATATGCTTCCCCGTAATGATGAGGTAACCATTACCCCACAGGGTTACAGCATCGCCCGTCAGTTTTACCTGCCTAAGTATGATCCTGCCAAGCAAAGCACCATTGGTGTAGATTTACGCAGCACTATTTACTGGAATCCGCAAGTGAAGACCGATAAAACTACCGGCACTGCTGCTATTGAATTTTATAATGCCGATGGCCGGGGCAGTTACCGGGCTGTAATTGAAGGTATAGATGCCACGGGGCATTTGGGGCGTACCGTCTTTAAATACAAAGTAGAGTAACCGGTTTATTTTCAAAATACCTGTAATAGTAACCGCACATGAAACTTTTTGAGATTACCGCCTACCTGGAAAGCCTGGCCCCGTTATCATACCAGGAGGACTACGACAATGCAGGCCTGATTGTGGGTTCGCCCGATCAGGATATCAGCCAGGTATTAATTTCACTGGATTGTACCGAGGCTGTTGTAGATGAAGCCATTCGCGCCGGCTGCCAGCTCATTGTATCACATCACCCTATTGTATTTAAAGGGCTCAAAAAGTTTAACGGTAAAACGTATGTGGAGCGTGTGGTGCAAAAAGCTATACGCCACCAGGTGGCTTTATACGCCATACATACCAACCTGGATAACATAGCAGCCGGGGTAAATGCTCGAATTTGCGAAACGCTGGGGCTAAGAAACTATCGTATTCTGCAACCTAAAGCCAACCTGCTTAAAAAGCTGGTAACCTATGTGCCTTTGGCACAGGCCGAGGCAGTTAAAGATGCCCTATTTAAGGCAGGCGCCGGCAATATCGGCCATTACAGCGAATGCAGCTTTAGTGCCGAGGGGCAGGGCAGCTTTAAAGGAGATGATACCACCCACCCCTATGTAGGCACACCGGGCCGGCGTCATTATGAAAATGAGGTACGGGTAGAAACCATATATCCGGCCAACCTGGAAAGCAAACTGCTGATGGCGCTATTCCTGGCGCATCCTTATGAGGAGGTGGCTTACGATTTGTACACCATTACCAACCAGCACCAGCAGGTAGGCGCCGGCATGATCGGCGAACTGGAACTGCCGACCGACGAGCTATCCTATCTGCAGCACATCAAAGTCAAACTGAAAGCCAGTGTAATACGGCATACTGAATTATTAAACAAACCGGTAAAAAAAGTGGCAGTATGCGGCGGTGCAGGAGGCTTTTTGTTAAAGCAGGCCATTGCTGCCGGAGCAGATATATTTATTACCGCCGATTACAAATATCATGAGTTTTTCGATGCCGAGCACAAAATTATTATCGCCGATGTCGGTCATTTTGAAACGGAGCAGTTTACGCAGCAGTTGCTGTTTGATGTGCTGCAAAAGCGGTTTTCCGGGCTGTCTCTTCAACTCACTGGGGTGAATACCAATCCGGTAAAATACTTTATCGGGTAAGTCAAAATTCAAAAGTAAAAATTCAAAAGTTAAAACAACGTTGCTGTCAA
>CAXTCH010000209.1:0-6525 GCA_964241945.1 uncultured Mucilaginibacter sp. | reverse complement strand
AGGTCCGGCCGATTAAGCAGCCGGCTACCGTATAGCCATTCATATAAAAAGCGGACTAAAAAATTTTAGTCCGCTTTTTATTTATACAACCTTACGGAATTTGGCCGCAGGTTCTGCTATGAATTACAAAAACTTATAATTTAAGTATTTCCGCATTTTTTCAAGCGCTATACTCATATGCCGCTCTACCGTTTTTACGGAGATTTGAAGACGCCCGGCTATTTCGCGGTATTTTAAATTACTGAAACGGCTCATTAAAAACACCTCGCGGCATTTTTCGGGCAGGGTATTTATGGCATTGTTAATTTGCAGGGTAAGCTCCTTTTCTTCAAAGCCGTTATCTACCCTGTGCTGTGCCTCATCGAGCAAGTTATTTTTAAGGAGATAATTCAAGTAAAGGCTTTCTGTTTTTTGATGCTTGATATGATTAAGGCACCGGTTTTGTACCATTTTATACAAGTACGCATTTACCGATGTCGAAAATTCTATCTCATGCCCTTTTTCCCACAGCAGCGCAAACACATCTCCAACAATTTCCTCTGCAGCCGCTACATCGTTGAGTAAACGGTTGGCATATAAAACCAGCTTTTTATAATCAGCTTTAAACAGCTGCTCGAAGGTTGCAGTATCACCGTGGATGAGTTGGGTGACAGGTGTATTTTTTTCGAAAATCATTTAGCAAGTCACTGTGATAAAATATGCCTCAAGATATTGAAAAAGAAGAATATTCATACAGGCTTTACAAAAATTTATCATAAAATGTAAAAAAGAGTTGCTCCGTACTTGTAAAGATTCACCTGTAGCCTAAAAACTTTAACAAAATGCAGTATTGCATTGGGGGTAAACCGGCGGCCGGTTGTCTTTACGGTATAACAGAATGGAGAGCGAAGAAATAAAGCAATTATTAGTTAAATACATCACCGGCGAGGCTGATGAAAAAGATACGGTACGCATTAACCAGTGGATTAATGCCCATCCGGAAAATGAACTATATTTTGTTGAGTTATATGAAGCCTGGCAAAATCTGTTGCAGCTACGCCCTGATTTTATTGACGACGAGGCCGCCTATCAACGCTTTGCAAAAAAAACTCAACCGCTTGCCAAAAGTAATATCCGCTTAGTACATTGGTATGCCATAGCGGCTTCTGTTATTCTGTTTGGTGCAGCCGGCTGGTGGTTGATGAACCGGCAGGCAGATCAAAATAAAATTGAAACCAGGCAAATTGCTGCCCGGAGGGGAAATATTAAAAAATTAACCCTGAGCGATGGCACACTCGTATGGTTGAATGCGGCCAGCACGCTCACCTACCCGGCCGATTTTGGTAAAGTTACCCGTACTGTTTACCTGGATGGCGAGGCACTGTTTGACATTGCCCCCGGGCATAAAAACATTCCTTTTGTGGTGCATACTAAAAACTATGTTATCCACGATATCGGTACGCGGTTTAACCTTAAGTCGTACAAAAGCGACTCCTCATTCGAGGCGGCTGTAATTAAGGGTGAAGTATCAGTTGAAAGCAAAATAAACAACGGCGATTCCGAAACAAACCGGATTTTTTTAAAGCAAAATCAGGTACTCAAAATATTAAACCGTTCATCTGCTCTTGGTCATTTACTTAAAACCGGCAGCAACGGTGTTTTAGGCGCCCGGGTGCTGAATGACATTCAGGTACAACAAGTAGCCGCCACCCAGCTTGATCAATACGAGGGGTGGACAGAGAACGAGCTGGTGTTTGACAACAAACCTTTAATTGAAATTGCCCGCGTTTTGGAGCGGCGCTATGACATCAACATTATTTTACAAGACAGCGAACTGCAAAATACCAGATACACCGGCTGTTTTAAAAATATAGACAACATTGAAGGAGTGCTGCACATGATTCAGGAGAACACACCAATCACTTTCAGCAGAAAAGGTAATAATATGATGATCACTAAAACTAAATAAGCTTGCGTATGACGAAACCATAACTTACTCTATAAAAAAACCCGGAGTGCGGCAACACCCCGGGGTACTGTAACTAATTAGCTAATACCCTGTGCTTGGGGAAGCTTCGTATTAACTTAATTAACCAAACAAATTTATGATTATTTTCTACGAACGGCGGGTGCGTATGGCACCGGCATGGAAAAAAACTCTCAGAATTATGAAGCTCGTAATCGTGCTGCTATTGGGCGGAATATTACAGATTCGTGCAGCTGCTTACTCTCAAAACGTTTACACTTATCACCTGAACGATGTAACGGTGAAGCAAATGTTTCAAAAGATAGAAAGCAGTACGCATTACTCCATCTTTTACCGGAACGATCAGGTAAACCTTAATCGTAAGGTGCAGGTACTGGCAGAAAATGCTCCGATTGAAGAGGTAATGAAGCAGGTGCTGCAAAATCAAAACCTCTCTTTTCAGTTAATGGATAATATTATCGTCATTAAACCGGTTAATGAAAAATTAGCCGCCGCCCTTACCGTTACCGGTACCGTAACCGACAGCAAAGGCGAAACGCTGCCAGGCGTAACCGTGCGGCTGAAAGGCACCAACGTGGCTTCGGTTACTGATATACAGGGAAAGTATACGCTAACCGTACCTGATGGCAGCGGCACACTTACCTTCAGTTTTGTGGGCTACACCACCAAAGAAGTACCCATTAACGGGCAAATGGTGATCAATGCAGCACTGGCCGATGAATCAAGAGCCTTAAATGATGTAGTGGTAGTAGGTTATACCACCCAAAGAAGAAAAGATTTAACCGGTGCAGTAACCGTTGTAAACGTAACTGATTTAAACAAAACACCAAGTGGTTCCGTAAATGATCAGCTACAGGGCCAAGCAGCGGGTGTTACAATAGTTGGCTCGGGTCAGCCGGGACAGGAACCTGATATTCGTATTCGTGGCATCAATACTTTTGGCGATAATACGCCTCTGTATGTAGTAGATGGATTACCGACTACCGACATCAGTACACTCAACCCTAATGATGTAGAAAGCCTTCAAGTGTTAAAGGACGCTGGCTCGGCTTCTATTTATGGTTCAAGAGCAAACAACGGAGTAATTATAATCACCACCAAGAAAGGTAAGGGCAAAGTGCAAATACAATATGATGCTTATTATGGTACGCAGGTACCTAAGGGTGGCAACGTTTGGCATACGCTCAACCCGCAGGAAACCGCTGATTTGAAGCTGATGGCGGAAAAAAATTCAGGCATTACCAACACTGCCGACCCTTTATATGGCAACGGTGCTACTTATGTATTGCCCGATTATATTTCGCCGGCCGGCGCACATGAAGGTGATCCGTCTGTCAACCCTTCCTTGTATTATGTAAATCCTTATTATACTGATATTAATGATTACAACAATTTTTACCGGATTGTAAAGGCCAATAAAACAGGTACCGACTGGTTTCATGAAATATTTAAAACTGCGCCCATTACCAGTCACAATATTACCTTAAGCGGCAGTAATGACCAGGCCAGTTATTTATTTTCAGCAAACTATTTTAATCAGCAGGGAACCCTGATTGATACTTATGAGAAGCGGTATAATATCCGTTCAAATACCCAATTTAATATCAGTAAAATTTTCAGGGTAGGTGAAAACTTGTCCTATACGGTGAGGCAAAATCCGCGGGCGCCTTTAAATAATCCGGATGGTGTAATAGCACATGCTTTCCGTGAGCAGCCTATTATACCGGTGTATGACATTGCAGGTAACTATGCAGGCGGCGACGGCCCCGGTTTAGGTGATGCAGAGAACCCGGTAGCTATACAGCAACGCACCCGTAATGACCGGTATGTAGATTATCGCCTATTAGGTAATGTGTTTGCTGAACTGGATGTGCTGAAATATGTTACCCTGCGCAGTTCATTTGGTGGCACTTTGGCTTCCAGCACTTCTCATTCGTTCCAATACCCTACTTATGAAAATGCTGAGAACTATTCTACCAATGCTTATTACGCAAACTCGTCAAGTACCTATGATTATACCTGGACCAATACATTAACTTACCATCAAACCTTTGGGAAGCACAATGTTAAAGTAGTAGTAGGCAATGAAGCTAATCAAAACGGTGGCAGCGATATTGGCGGCAGCAGGCAGGGGTATTACTCTTTTGATCCAAACTATGTAAGTCTTTCTACCGGTAACTCCAACTCGGCGAGCAATTATAGCGACAATTATGCCAAAAGATCACTGCTTTCTTATTTCGGCCGCGTTGATTATGCCTACAATGACAAATATCTGTTAAGCGCTTTATTAAGGCGTGATGGCTCTTCTACTTTTATTGATAGTTATGCATGGTTTCCAGCCGTTAGCGCTGGCTGGCGTATTTCACAAGAGGATTTTTTAAAAAACATCACATGGATAACCGACCTGAAAGTACGTGGTAGTTATGGTTCTATGGGAAATCAATCCAACAACTCGCCAGGCAATCGTTATACTCAATTTCAAACAACTTTAGAGCAATCCTACTACGGCATAGACGGAGCAACGCTAACACCTGGCTATTATCAAAACTTTCTTGGTAATCCGGCAGCTCATTGGGAGAAAGACATCAATAGCAACGTAGGTATTGATGCTACACTTTTCCATGATATTTTATCATTCACTATTGATTACTACAGGAAAGACATCCGAGACCTTTTGTTTAATCCTATGCTGCCGGGTACTGCAGGCGCGACCGGACAACCTAATGTAAATGTTGCCCGAATGAGAGATGCCGGTATTGATGCCTCTGTAACCGGTAATTTTAAAATTCATAATGACTTGAAAATTAACGCTACTCTGTCAGTAACTACTTATAACAATACTATTCTGAAGGTAGATCAACAAGCCAGTTACTTTGACAGTGATTTTGGCAGGCGGGTAGGTACCAATTTAGTACGCAACCAGGTAGGTCATCCGGTAGGTGAGTTTTATGGTTATAAAATCGATGGCTTCTGGAATTCACAGGCGCAGATTAACGCCGCCAATGCACAGGCACAGAAAGCCACCAGTGACCCGGATGCAGTATATGAGCAGGACATTGGCCTGGGCCGGTTTAAGTATGCTGATGTAAACGGCGATGGCAGGATTACCGATGCCGACCGTACCTTTTTAGGTAATCCGAATCCTAAATTTAGTTCAGGGTTAAATTTAGGAGTTACCTACAAAAATTTCGATTTCAGCATTTTTCTGTACGGTGTGTTTGGTAACAAAATTTGGAACAACGTAAGGTACTGGAGAGATTTTTACTCTTCCTTTGAAACGGCCAAAAGCTCAACTGCCCTGTACGATTCATGGACCCCAACCCACATGAATGCTAAAGCGCCGATACAGGAAATTAACAGCTATTTTAGCACCAACGGGGTAGCCAACTCTTATTACCTGGAAAACGGCACGTATGTACGCGCAAAAAATACGGTATTGGGTTACACCTTTGCACCAGCTATGCTTAAAAAGGCGGGTATTCAAAAACTGAGGATTTATGTATCTGCCGCTAACCTGTTTACTATCACTGGTTACAGCGGACTTGACCCAGAACTGCCGGGTGCATCTACTACCGATTTTGGTGTGGATGAAGGCACCTATCCAAGTTCACGCACTTATTTATTAGGCATTAATCTTTCATTATAAAACCTGCATAACAACAAGTATTATGAAAGCAACAAGACATATAGTTTTACCGATACTCCTCGGTACAATAGCACTTAATTACTCCTGTAAAAAATCTTACCTCGATTCACCACAAACTGCAACCCTAAGTATCCCGCTGCTGCAAACTAAAGCAGGTGTAGATGGCTTGCTAACCGGCGCTTATAGTGCCCTACGGGGCGTACAAAGTGATGGCGCTGCCTTCGGTGGTGGCGATTCTTGGCAGTCTTCGCCCGACAACTGGATTTACGGAGGCGTAGTTGGCGGCGATGCACATAAGGGCAGCGACCCCGGCGACCAAGACCCGATTACCACCATGGCCTTATTTTCGCCAACAGTAAGTGACCCCTATTTCAATACCAAGTGGATTGCCGATTACGAAGGCATTAATCGCTGCAACAATACCATAAAAGCAGCTACTAAAACGGCAGGTTACACTACTGCTGAACTGAACAGTATTTTAGGTCAGGCCCGGTTTTTACGGGGGCATTATTATTTTGACCTGAAAAAAATGTTCAACAATGTTTCTTACGTTGATGAAAACACCACTGATTTGGTACAGCCTAACACTATCGATATCTGGCCCAAAATTGAGGCCGACTTTCAGTATGCCTACACCAATTTGCCGGCCACCCAAACGGATGTAGGCCGTGCTAATAAATGGGCTGCGGGCGCTTATCTGGCAAAAACGTACCTGTACGAAAAGAAGTATACCGATGCAAAAACGGTGTTTGATGCAGTGGTTACCCAAGGCCAAACTTCCAATGGTCTGGCTTATGCATTAACGCCCAAGTTTCACGATAACTTTAATGCCGATACCAAGAACAACTCCGAAAGTGTGTTTGCCATACAAGCACTGGCCAACTCCGATCCCGGCGGTATTACACAATCGAAC
>CAXTCH010000208.1:4070-6532 GCA_964241945.1 uncultured Mucilaginibacter sp. | reverse complement strand
TCTGCTGATCATTTACCCGGCCTGGGATGTTGCGGGAACTTTTCTGGATATCCGCGCTAACGACGGGACTACCTCCAGAACACCGCAATACATCAATGCCGCCATCAGCAGCATCACCACCATTGCTGTTGGCTTAGCCTTGCGTAAAGGCGTACCCGAAGCCCTCATCGTATTTGGTGCCTGGGCGATTGGTACGGGATTGATCCAGTTGATCCTGGGACTTCGCCGCCGGATGTTCTTGAGCGGACAATGGCCGATGATCATCAGCGGTGGCCAGTCGGTGCTCGGCGGCACCTCGTTTATTCTGCTGGCACATGAGCCTGGTAAGGGCATCAGCAGTCTGGCTGGTTATGCTGCCTTTGGTGCATTCTATTATCTCCTGGCGGCTTTCAGATTATCGCGGATAGCCAGCGCAACTGGTGTTTAAATGCCTGTCGCCACTTGAATGAAATTAACTTCGATGTCAACAACCCTTCTTAGTAGTGTACCGTCTTTCATTAACCTCTGTGACGACGAGATGAAAGTAATGGTTCGATTATGAGCCGTTAAGATTCTGATGAAAGTGACCAATCCATTTCGGAGCAAGATATTGACAGCAATAATTTTTCTTTCCAGTCGCTGCCCTTATAGCTCAAAGCAGCACTACTTACGACTACGTGTTAGCCACCCCCCCCCCTTCGGCAAAAAAAAGTCAGACCTTTACCAACGAAGAAGGCAAGCAGGAAAAAGAAGATCTTACCTACAAGCGGCAGGACTGTTGGGCCACTACCAGCAATAAGCAGCTCAATTTCGTACAGCCCATTCACACCATGCTCAAAACTACCGGCTTCGGTGCCGTGGTATTACCGGACAATGTACTATTTGAAGGCGGTGCTGGTGAAACGGTACGCAAAAACTTACTGAAAACCACCGACCTGCATACCATATTGAGGCTGCCCATCGGTATCTTCTACGCCAACGGTGTTAAAGTAAACGTAGTGTTTTTTGATGCTAAGCCCTCTGCCAAAGAGCCCTGGACAAACTAGATATGGTAATATGATTACCGTACCAATGTCCATCATACGCTCAAAAAAAACCCGCTTAAACTGGAAGATTTGCAGGATTTCATTAATTGCTATCAGCGTGAAAACCGGCATAGGCGAAAGGAAAACTTCAATGCAGATAGCAACACTGAAGGTTGCTGACGTAAGTTCAGCTATGAGGAAATCATCAGCCGCGATAAAACCAGTTTAGATATTACTTGGCTTAAAGACAAATCGCTGGCCGATTTAGATAACTTGCCTGATCCTGATACACTGGCATTAGAAATCATGGAAAACTTGAAAGCGGGGCTGGAGAATTTCAGGTCAATTGTGAGGCAGTTGCAATAGCAAAGCAATTGTTAATTTATTGTTAAGTAATTATTAACAATTATTTATATTGCACCGCGATGAAGCCAAAGTTAACATATCATCTAACAATTTACCTTTTTGCGGTAATTATGATATTGTTACGGCCTTTTTTTGCCTATCAAATGTCGGAGCGGGGAGCTTTTCAGCATGATCCGGTTCGGGTTTACCAGTTGTTACAACGACTGATTAAGAAAAAGGAGTTGCACGCAGAAGATGCAGCTGAGGCCAATGAGATTGTGCAATCCGATAAAAAGCAAATCATCCTGCCCTTACTGGTAGCCTTTATATTTTCCCGCCGGCCGCTTGCCTGGTTATTAACTGCATTAAGTAGTATAAGCAAGCATCTTGAACGGCATACGCTTTTTGAAGTGTGCCCTACTAATCGATACCACCGGCTAATCGCTAAATTCCAAATCTGATTCTTTTCCTTTTCACACTTACTCAGTTAAGTTTGTGATCTATTCTTATCCATTACCAAAGCTGTTTATCCGGCTTCATTACAACTGATTATTTACTAATTTATTAAACCTGTTTCCTGACAGATTTATGCACCCTTATTCAATAGTAAGGCTATCTAAGTTTTTTAGAATAGCGTTGATATTACTGCTATCCTGTAATACCACCATTGCACAAGTTAAAACCACATTCTCATTAGCTGAACTTACCGAAGCAGCGCAGCGCCATCTGCCGTTATTATTACAAAAACAGGCTTTAGTAAACAGCGCCAAGGCTAATATTATTGATGCCCGGCATACATTTTTACCTAAGCTCAATGTGGCCGATGAAGTGAGCATCGCTTCAGCTAATGATTTGGAGGGTACTTACCTTCCCATCCCCGGCATATTTCGTAATGTATCCGGTTCTATCAGGGCTGATAATAATTACCAGGCGCAAACCGGCAACATTGCTTCCGTTTATGCTGAATACGAACTGGTTAACTTTGGATTCAAAGGAGCTAAGGTTGACAATGCCATAGCTTATGCCAACGTTCAGCAGGCGGATTTTGAGAAAGTGGGTTATGTTCTTAAACGTCAAATCGGCAAGCTGTTGTTCAATATTTTAAATAACATC
>CAXTCH010000208.1:3441-4060 GCA_964241945.1 uncultured Mucilaginibacter sp. | reverse complement strand
TCTATCAACTGCACATTGATGAGCAGAATATCAGGCGCTATCAGGCCGTCAATACCATTATCAGCGCCCTGACCGGAAGCGGCATCAAACCCGGTGTAGATTCCTCCCTGGCCAAAGCGGAGCTTTCTAAAATTAAGGTAAGCTATAACCAGCGTGAAGGTGCAATTAAACAATTGCAGCAGCAACTTAGCTTTCTCACGGGTATTACCGCTTCACAAATTCAAGTTGATACCCTTCGCAAAGATGACAAGGTGTTGGGTACCCGGTTATACCAGCAGGCACCGGATACAGCAACCAATCCATTACTCAGTTATTTTAACCGGCAGCAGGACTTATACAGAAGCGCTGAAACGCTGGTAAAAAAAAGCTACTTGCCCAAAATTATTCTGGCTGGTGGGGGATGGGCACGCGGTTCCAGTATCCAGTATAATGACAATTACCGGCCGCTGGATGTAGGATTTGGATACCAGCGTTTTAATTATGCTGCTGGTGTAGGTATCACTTATGATTTGTTTAATATTACACACCGGCGTGATAAGCTGGCAGTAAATCACTATCAAACACAGGCTGCAGGGTACGACTTGCAGCAGCAAAGGCTGGCCCTCCTGAATGCAACAGC
>CAXTCH010000208.1:0-3431 GCA_964241945.1 uncultured Mucilaginibacter sp. | reverse complement strand
AGCCCAAGCCGATCAGGCTATTGTTACAGCTGAGAAGAACCTGACAGAATTACCCGACCAGCTGCAGGCGGCCACCGATACTTACAATCAAAAGGTAGCACAATACAAAGCTGGGGTTATCAATCTGATTGACTTAACCAATGCTTCTTTCGTGCTCTACACTGCTCAGCTTAACTATGTTGAAACCCTGAACGACTGGTACAACGCTAACCTGGATAAAGCCGCTTCTACCGGCAGCCTGGATCAATTTATTCAAACTTTAAATAAATAAACATTATGGTAAAAGTAGCACTCAAAAGACCCATTACCATACTGGTACTTTTTGTGGGCCTTCTCATCTTCTCGGTTCTGGCACTGCGCACCATTCCTATAGATATATTTCCCAGCTTAAACTCGCCAACCGTTTATGTAATTCAACAATACGGTGGCATGAGCGCCCGCCAGATGGAAGGGTTCTTTTCTACCAAGATGCAAGACCACTTTTTATATGTAGACGGTGTGAAAAGTATAGAAAGTAAGAATATTCAAGGGCTGACCTTGCTTAAACTCACGTTTTATGAAGGAACGGATATGGCAGAAGCAGCAGCTGAAATTGCCATACAGGTTAACCGGTGTCAAGCCTTTTTCCCACCTGGTGCTTTACCACCCGAAGTAGTACGTTTCGATGCTTCTTCATTACCTGTAGGCGAACTCGTATTCAGCAGCAATACCCGTTCACTGAATGACATTTTTGATATGGCAGGAACATTGGTAAGGCCCTTGTTCGGAAAAGTTGCAGGGCTTTCAGCCCCACCGGCTTTCGGCTCTAATGCCCGTTCCGTAATTTTAAAAGTCGATCCTGGAAAATTGAGAGAGATGAATATATCTCCGGAGCAGGTAGTAGAGGCCTTAGGCCGAAACAACGCTATGACGCCATCAGGCAATGTACGCATGGGCCGCACTATGTACATTTCTTCCGTTAATTCGCAGGAAGATCAAGTAAAAGATTTTGGCGATATTCCCATTGTGAGCAATGGTGTAACCACCATCTATGTACATGATGTGGCCCGAGTGGAAGACGCGTCCGACGTGGTAGTCGATTATGCGTTGGTAAATGGTAAACGCTCGGTTTATTTTCCGGTAGTAAAAACGGCAAGTGCCTCTACATGGGGTGTAGTACAGGGGCTGCGCGGCGAAATTCCGGAGATGCAAAGCCTGTTGCCTAAAGATGTTCATTTAAGCTATGAGTTCGATCAGAGTGTGTTCGTGATGAACTCAGCCAAGAGCCTGATGACGGAAGGCATATTAGGTGCTATTTTGACCGGCCTGATGGTCTTACTGTTTTTACGCGACTGGCGAAGCAGTTTGGTGGTAGTCATTACTATTCCTATAGCGGTACTGAGCGCCGTTTTTTGCCTCAAAATGGCAGGGCAAACCATCAATATCATGACGCTGAGCGGCTTGGCGCTGGCCATTGGTATTTTAGTTGACCAAGCCACAGTAACTATCGAAAACATACACCAGCATTTGGAAATGGGGAAGGCAAAAAAGCAGGCCATTCAGGATGCTTGTATGGAAATATCTTTCCCATTGCTGCTTATCTTACTTTGTATCCTTGCTGTGTTCGCCCCGGCCCTGGTAATGTCCGGTATTCCCAAAGCTATGTTCCTGCCCCTTTCGCTGTCTATTGCTTTTGCCATGATTATCTCCTACATCGCTGCCCAAACGCTGGTGCCTATTATTTCCAACTGGCTTTTAAAGGCAGAGATGTTTCAGTATCACCATACCGGATTTCATGCACATGCTGGTTTGGATTTAGACGATCCCGAAGGGAAGGAAGTTAATCTGCATACACAGCAGGACCTCGAACATCCCGAAGAAAATGGCTTCTTTCAGCGGATAAAAGTGGGTTTGCTTAATACATTAAACAGCTGGATGCCCAAATGCAAGCTCATTGTACCGTCTTATCTGATTGTTGTAATTGTGTTAGCCGGTATTGGGTATGTATTTATCGGCAAAGACATGCTTCCGCATTCAAACGTCGGGCAGTTACAGCTCAGGATAAGAGAGCCTGACGGAACTCGCCTTGAGATTACAGAAAAAGATGTTAAAAGCATCTTGAACATTATTGATTCGGCAGTTAAAGGCAATGTAGAGATAACTTCTGCATTTGTTGGACCAGTCTCCGCTAATTATGGCCACAGTAATTTATATGTATTTAATAGCGGTTCACACGAGGCTGTGTTGCAGGTGCAATTGAACGACAAGTATAAGGTGAACATTGATGATTTAAAAGATCACCTTCGTGCAGCTATTCATCATGATTATCCTGACATTAAATTATCCTTTGAGCCCATTGAGCTTACCGAAAAGCTGATGTCTCAGGGCGCCGCCACGCCCATTGAGGTTCGGATAGCGGCTAAAAATATAAGCGACCTGTCAGCTTATTCAAATAAGTTGGTTGACAAATTAAAAGCCATTCCATATTTAAGAGACGTACAGGTAGCGCAGCCGCTAAAATTCCCGACGATTAATATTCACTTAGACCGGCAGCGTTTGGCTCAATTGGGGCTGAGCATCGATAATGTTTCAAAAAGCATTTCTGATGCCACAGCATCCAGCCGTTATACCCTCAAAAACCTATGGCTTGATAATAATAAACAATATACTTACAACACAGAAGTACAGGTGCCCGAGTATATGATGAACAGTATGGAGCAACTGCAATCGATACCGGTTGTAGCCGGTAAAATGCGACCACTATTGTCTGACATTGCCACGATCTCTGTTGATTCGCTGCCAGGCGAATACGACCGGTCAGGCCCAAGGCGGTTTATTACGGTGAATGCCAATATCTACAAGAAGGATTTGGGCACAGCAACTACCGCCGTGCAGCAGGCTATTCACGAACTGGGCACCCCACCTGAAGGTTTGGTTGCCGAAGTTAGAGGAATGTCCTCACTGCTTACCGAAACCTTAAACTCTTTACAGGGCGGCTTGATGGCGGCTATTGTGGTAATTTTACTATTGCTCACCGCGAATTATCAATCTTTTGGTTTGGCTATCACTATCCTTTCAACGGTACCTGCAGTGTTATTAGGTGCAATTGCAATGCTGTTGCTTACCGGCTCCACACTCAACCTGCAATCCTATATGGGTATTATCATGTCAGTAGGAGTATCGGTAGCCAATGCCATTTTGATTGTAACTAACGCTGAATCCTTACGGCTCGAATATCATAATCCGTTCAAAGCGGCGTCCGTAGCTGCAAGTATTCGTTTACGCCCTATCCTGATGACCAGTTTGGCCATGATTGCCGGCATGATTCCGATGGCCAGCGGCCTTGGTGAATCCGGAGATCAATCTGCTCCACTGGGCCGGGCGGTAATTGGAGGGCTGATTGCTTCAACCCTTGCAGCCTTGTTTATCATCCCACTGGTATATGGCGGGAT
>CAXTCH010000207.1:0-6543 GCA_964241945.1 uncultured Mucilaginibacter sp. | reverse complement strand
GGCTTGGCCATACCAGGTAGCTGCCCAGGCTAAAAATTAAAAGCGATATACAAATTAAAAATGCAACCATTTAACTCAGTTCATTAAAAATTAATCAGTGATTATGATGCTTGGCCCAATGAGTAAATAATATCATTATAACGGCTCACCATCGTTTTAATGTTAAACTTATTAATCACTTTTTCACGCGCAGCTTTTCTTAGCGGCCCCAGTTCAGCATAATTAAATAAAACGGCATCCAGCTTACGCTGCAAATCTTCCACGCTTTCCGTATCGAATATGAATCCGTCAGTATTGGCAGTAATGATTTCGGGCGTACCGCCGGTATTAGAGCCCAACACTACCTTTTCGCAGGCCATAGCTTCATAAATGGTAGTTCCTAAAGGTTCGCTGCGGGTGTTATTACTGTTGTTGACAATAATGTCGCAACCATTAAAAAACTGCGTCATATTATCAATAAAACCTAAAAAGGTAATATACTCACTTTGTGCAATGGTATCGCGCACTTCCTGGCTGTACTCGGGCGTATCATTAGCAAAGCCGCCGGCAAGCAACAGCCGGATATTAGGATAAGTAGGCAGCAAATTATTAAACGCCTTTATAAGGGCCAGCTGCCCCTTATCAGGGCTTACTACTGCAGCCATGCCAATTACAATGTTATCTTCTTCCAACTGCAGTTTGTTGCGGAAAGGCATACGCAGTTGCTGGTCGGACTTAAAATCATCAATATCCAAACCATTATAAAGCACCAGCACCCGTTTGTTTTCGGGGTATTTGCGTTTAACTACGTTGGATACCACCAGGGTATAATCATACAGGTTTACGCATAATTTGGAAAAGGTAGTGTCCAGCTTGGTGAAATATTTAAGGTCATGGTCGCTCCAAACCCATTTGAGTGAGCTGTTGAATAAGCGGGAGTAAATAATTAAGGGGATCAGATAGGAGGCAGGCACCATTGTGTTGGCATGCACTATGGCAATTTTATTCTTTTTGATGTATTTATGCGCCTCGTAAGATACTGCAAAATAATTGCGGGCAGCTTTTAAATAATATTTGAGCTTACTGGTGCTGCTGCGGTTCAGTTTTTTTAAATAATCAAGCGTTTGTACGTGGTAAGGTTTGTTGGCGCTTAATAAAATGGTGGCGAATTTGCCCGGCGCAAGTAACAGATGCGCATTAACCCGGGCAGTATTATTATACATTAAACGCTCAATAACTATCTCGGCGCCCTGTGCTTTTTCACCGCCAAAAACGTATAAGATATTTACGGGCGATTTAGGTAGTGCTGGCATGTTCTTTCTCGGTTTCTGTTAAAGCGCTGCTAAAATACTGCCCTTTTATCACTTTTTCTCTGATAGCCAGTACATTATTCTTCATTGCGGCATAATCGGCCTGGCTGATGCTAAGGTTTTGCAAATCATGCAGGTTATCTACCTGTACGCCAATATTCATGTTTTTAACAAATTCGCCTATGGCCGAATTTTTAGGGGCAATTACCGGCAGACCGGCCGCAATATAGAGGGAGCACTTGTGCGGATTATTGTATTTAAGGTAATTGCCTAAAATTTCATCGCACCGGTCAATGCGGGTACCGTCCCAAATTAATCCGAAGCTGCCCTGCAGCTTTTGAGGCACCTCATCGGGTGGGAATACGCCGGCCCAATGAATGTTGGCGTAAGCGACAGGATCTTCCTCCCGGAAATTTGGACCATATACTGTAAATTGCCTGGCGGTTATTTGAGGCAAATCATAAATGAAGGCGCTTTTGCGCAGGTTGCCGGCATATACCACCGGGCCGCTTGCATCGGGCTGTGGTGAAGGCGTAAAATCGTCAGACAAGTAATCGAATAGCTCCAGCGAAATCATTTTTTGGGTAACGCCGGCCTGGGTAAGCCAATCCATCATACGATGATTGTGTACAATAATGGTATCGTAATAGTTGAGGTTAGCTACCTCCGCTTGGATCTGGGCGTTATCCTTTCCGCCAACACGTAATGACTCCAGATCGTGTACAATGCAGAAAAATTTTATGCCCTTCAGCCTTGCAATGCGGATAAAATATTTGAATACACTGTTAATGCTCAGCAAAGGGTATTGAATACCCACCAGCGATTTGCGTTTTACAGCAAAGAAAAATCTGATCAGCTCTTTAAACAGCAGGCGGTAATACACCTTTTTGTTGGAGTTGTCGCCAACGGTAAAAGTATAATCCTGATAGCCATGCGCCGAAAAAATCTTATTACAGTCGAGCACAGCTTTGGAAGCCGCCGAGTTGGCATCAATATTATGAAAACGTATACAGAACTGGTATTTCATTTACAGGTATTCGGGTCAACGATGGATAATGCAGGCACAGGTAAACTATAAGGGATGTATCAACAATAGCATAACTGCAAAAAGCGGATTATGTAGCTGGGTATGCCTGCGTAATGGGCCGATGACCGGGTGCTATAATAAGTATAAAAGCAGGCAAACTGTTGTGAACAACAATTTGCCTGCCGGATAAAGTAACTAAGGCAGATAAACTAAAGGTTATTGCTTTACTTTTTTCAGAGTTTTTAAAATGATCGGCGGAATAAAATCGCGTATCAATTCGCGGGTGGTTTGTTCCTTTACATCGCCATTTACGCCTTTACGACCCTTAAAGGTAGTTAATTGATCTTCGCTGATTTCATTTTCAGGGCGGCCATTGCTGTAATAATATAAAGCTAATGATTTGCGGCTTCTGTCGGGCGGGCAGGTAAGCGGGTTAGGGTGCCCGTGGTTGGATAAAGGAATGGTAGAAAAGATAGCTACCGTGTTAAATAACGGCAAAATTCTCTTTTCGCATTTCGACATATCTTTCTGCCACAGCTCAAAATGGCCGCCATAGCTTTCTTCCCAGTCTTTGTTTAAATAAATCAGCAAATTAAGCCGGCGATCCAGCTTGGTTAAACCATTGGTGGCAAAGTCGGTGTGTACTTTAAGCATGCCGCCCGGTTTAATTTCGTGGTAGCCGCCACCCTCAAAGTAAGGATCAGGAATCAGTTTTTCTTCAATACCGGTTAGCTCTCTTAAAAACTCCAGTACCGGCTCCGAATTCAGGTAATGCACCAGGGCCTTGGTTACGTCGCCAAAGCTGGCTTCACCTTTGGTAGCAAGCTTTACCTGGTTATAATCATTAAATTTCTCAATTTCTTCTGCCTTCTTTTTAGCCAGGTCCGGAAACTCGCCCAGTACCTGATCCAGCATTTCGGGATTAAAAAAATCAGGGAAAACTATGTTAGGAAAAGGAGCTGCATTTTGGTATTCGTCTTTTTTTTGCTGGGCAAGCTCCTCAAGATTAATGGTTTTATTTAAGAAGTCCATATAGATAGTTGTTTTATCACTAAGCGGTCTGTTTCACCAAGTAAATATAACAAGGTAAATTCAAATAGTGGATATGATTAATATATCAAAAAGTTGTAATTAAGTAATAAAAAATAAGCTTCAGATGCAGAAAGTCGTTAACCAGCTTCCGGCGGTTGGCAAAAATGATGCGACGGTGTTTAAGTAAAAAAGAGAACAATTTAAAATCAAAAAGTTTTTTTCTGGTTCGATGTTCTTCCCATATTTCTATCATCCGGGCCAAAAATGCTTTATCCTCAGGCTTCATTTCCTTTATCTGGATAAAATATTTCCAGGCCGTGATGTGGTCAATGTGCTTTGCCTTTACTTCTTTTGAAACACCAATATGGCTGTTGTTGCCATGAATGCGGTATTTAACTAAAAAGCCGTCGGCTGCGTTAATGGAGCCGTTGCAGGTGGCCTGTACGCCAATCCACCAATCATAAAACATATTGGGCGGTATAGGGCTTATTTTTTCGGCCAGCGAACGCTTGAACATGATACGGTGACCACCGATCTGGTTGTCATAAAACAATTTTTTAGGGTCATTTCCCGAAAACGGAGGCAGGAGCTTACCCTTGGGGTACTGCAGCTCTCCGTTAACATAGTCAACTGAACGGGCATGGGTTAATACCACATCATCCTGGTCGAACTTACTCAGCAGCCGCTCAATTTTGTAAGGAAACCAGATATCATCCTGGTCACATAAAGCAATATATTCACCGGTGCCCATGGTAAGGGCCTGCTCAAAATTGCGGTTATAACCCAAATTTTTTTCGTTGCGATGTATGGAAATGCGCGGGTCATGCTGCATCCATTTTTCTACCAGAGCAACGGTGCCATCGGTAGAAACATCGTCAACCACAATGATTTCTATATTCTTGTAAGTTTGGCTTACCAATGATTCCATCTGCTCGTCAAGGTACTTTTCGCCGTTGTAAGTACACATAATGATTGAAACCAGTGGCGATTGGTCCGTATTGACAGGCATATTCAAAAAAAGGTTATTCGTTAAAATGGACGGCTACTTTTTTGAGCGCCGAACCAATAATCTGATGCATATCATAATAACGGTACTCGGCCAGGCGCCCGCCGAAAATAACGTTTGTTTCCGCATCGGCCAATTGCTGGTATTGTTTAAACAGGTCGTTATTTTCATCGTTGTTGATCGGGTAATATGGCTCTTTTTCAGGAGTCCAGTCGGCCGGATACTCCTTGGTAACTACTGTTTTAGGCTGGGTACCAAACTCAAAATGCTTATGCTCAATAATACGGGTATAAGGTATTTCGCGCTCATTATAATTTACGACAGCATTGCCCTGATAGTTTTCCGTATCATGGGTTTCATGCTCAAATTTAAGGCTGCGGTACTCCAATTGCCCAAACTGGAAGTTATAATACTGATCTATTTTCCCGGTAAATACTATTTGGTCGGCCATAGCATTCCATTGTTCACGGTCTTGAAAATAATCTACTTCCAGCCGTACTTCAATGCCTTCCAGCAAACCTTCTACCAGTTTATTATAGCCGCCGATAGGGATACCCTGATATTTATCGTTAAAATAGTTATTATCATAAGTAAACCGCACGGGTAAGCGCTTAATAATAAACGCCGGCAATTCGGTGGCCGGGCGGCCCCACTGTTTTTCGGTATATCCCTTAATCAGCTTTTCGTAAATATCGGTACCCACCAATGACAGCGCCTGCTCTTCTAAGTTAGCCGGTTCTTTGATATTCAGTTCCTCAATTTGCGATTGTATTTTTGCTTTGGCTTCCTCCGGCGTTTTTACCCCCCACATTTGGTAAAAGGTATTCATGTTAAAAGGCAAATTATATAATTCGCCTTTGTACAGGGCCAGCGGGCTGTTGGTATAGCGGTTAAATTCAACAAACGAATTTACATACTCCCAAATATACTTATCGTTGGTATGGAAAATGTGCGCGCCATATTTGTGCACATTAATTCCCTCTACGTTCTCGCAATATACATTGCCGCCTGCATGGTTGCGTTTGTCAATCACCAAGCATTTTTTTCCACGTTTTTTGGCTTCGTGTGCAAATACGGATCCAAATAAGCCGCTGCCCACTATCAGGTAGTCATAATCTTTTTTATTCACTGTGCAATTAGTTTTTCATGGGTTTTCTTGTTACCCATTAACCGCTTTTTAAGATACATAAACACCGGCTTTGTTGCCCAGAAATGCGTTGCATAAAAATCTTGAACGACAGCGGAAACAGGTGTAAGGGGCAAAGTTTTTTTGAATTTTAAAAACTCAAACCAGCCCTGTAATACATAATAAGCAGTTTTAAGGCCTTCTCTTTTTACAAACTTCAGGTTGTTAAGCAATACGCGCGACAAATATTTTTGCTTATCGGTACGGAAATATTTATAAACAATAGCTAATTCATTACGGGTGGCGTAAATACGTGTACGCTTGGGCAGGCGGTTAAGCGGGCTTACCCGGTGCACCACTATGCCTTTGCCAAAAAACCTGATCTGGTAACCGGCATCCATGCAGCGTATGCCATATTCAAATTCATGGGTGTAGAGGTAGATCCAATCGGCATAACCGCCGATTTTTTCATAAAGCTCTTTCCGGAACATGGCGCCGCAGCCTATGAAGCCGGCAATGGCATCGCCGTCTTTCCAGGCATCATCCTGGTTCAAGTATACGTCCATTTTCAGGTTTTCATCTACCGTTTCCATGGCCAGAATGCCAATTTCAGGATGTTTTTCCATATGTTCAACCGCCTCGGTGAGGCCGCTGTGGATATGGCTGTCATCGTCCAGCACAAAAAAATATTTATGGCTGGCTACGGCAAAGCCATCGTTCCAGCCGGCAATGCCATTGTTTTTCTTTTTGGTAACCAAGGTTACTTCAGGATACTGGGCAGATACTTGGGCTGATGTATCATCAACAGAGGCATTATCAACAACAATTATTTCAAGATCGAAAGGAAGTGTTTTTTTTAATTCTTTGAGTTTGCCGAGCGTTTTGATGACTTCAACGCAGCGGTTGTATGAAAGAATAATAACAGAAACCATAATTACAATTTAGAGATAGAATACAAAGAGCGGTTAAGCTCATTTTTTTGATAAAAATTTAAATGGCCATAATAAAAAGCTCCCCAATTTGTAAGATAAAGTTTTACGTACCTTGTTAACGGTCTCAGCAT
>CAXTCH010000206.1:0-6574 GCA_964241945.1 uncultured Mucilaginibacter sp. | reverse complement strand
GGTTAAGTGGTAAGCCTTTAACCCGACGTTCAACCGAAGTAATTCGCTATTTGGTTGAGCAATCGGGTAACGCTTTTCCGGTCATTGGGGCAGGGGGCATTCATTCCGCCGAAGATGCTATGCAGAAGCTGGAGGCCGGCGCTGCTTTGGTACAGCTGTATACCGGCTTTATTTATGAAGGGCCGGCACTCATCAGCCGTATCAATAAAAAAATCCTGTCGGCCTGATACCAACAGGATTTAAATTCTTTTTTTCATTCTTCTCTTTCGCAAGAGAGAAGGGCTGAGGCTGCTTATTTGCCCGCAGTCAGTTGCGCTAAAACTTCGTTGTTTTTAGCAAGCTGGCTGTTTTTTGGCTCTTTTGAGCGGCTGCCCGGCTCCAAATTAGTAGCCAGTTTCAATTGCTGAACCTCTAACCATGAAACGGTTTTATTTTTTCTGTCTTTTCTTTTTAAACGTGTAACGCCCATGGTGTACTATTTTAATGTATAAAAACCGGTGAGGTCGAGAGCGGATTCGAACCGCTGTAAAAGGTTTTGCAGACCTCTGCCTAGCCACTCGGCCACCCGACCATTTTCAGGAAGGCAAAATTAATGCTTATTTTGATATTGTCCTAATTTATTTTGAATGATTTTCGGCTAAGCTCTGAACAAAATATCGCTGTGGCGATGGATACGTTTAAAGATTCTGCCTGTCCGAGGCGCGGAATAGTGACGGACTGGCTTACCAGTCGCTGTATTTCAGGCCGTAAGCCACTGCCTTCATTCCCCATAGCAATAAGCCCCTGGTTGCCAAATTGTGTTTCGTAGATGGATTGCCCATCCAGCAAGGCACCGAATAAGGGTAGTCGAATTTCGGTTAACGTTGAGGGCAAATCCATATAATGCAACTGAACCCGGGCCAATGAGCCCATGGTAGCTTGTACCACTTTCGGGTTGTAAGCTTCTACGGTATCTGCCGAGCAAATAAGATGCTCAATGCCAAACCAGTCGGCAGTACGGATGATAGTGCCTAAATTACCGGGGTCTTGTATGCCATCCAGTACCAATGAAAATTTTCCTTGTAATTGCTGCGGCTGTAAAGCCGGCCATTCAGGCGTTTTAATTAAGGCAATTACTTCCTGCGGCGTGGTCTGGCTGCTAATTTTTTGAATATCAATGTCAGAAATCTCCTGAAAATTTAGTTTCTTTGGTAATTTATTTACTAATGTTGCTGCCGTAGGTGTATGGTAAATGCTTTCAATCTGGTAGGCTGAACGGGCGAACTCAATTACAGATTTAAACCCTTCCACCAGAAAAAAGCCATGCGCTTTGCGAAACTTCTTTTGTTGTAAGGACTTTAATAAACCGAGTTGAGATTTTGAAAGCATACTTGAAACCTGATTACACCCTTGCAATAATAAGTATTCTTTTGCTTTTTACGCTGGGCGGCTGCAGTCTTACCCATCGTTTAAAAGACCATCAGGCTTTGGTACGTAAAGTAACCATTAAAGGGGTGGATGAGCAGTTTGCCGAAGAAGCCGCTACTTATGTGGATAAGGAGGTGCAGCCCAACAACGTTATCAATCTCGAATTTTATTATATCTTCAGTAAAAACGGTAAAAGAAATATTGGTGAGCCGCCACGCTTGCTGGACAGCAATCTGGTTGAATTTTCGCGCTTGCAAATTGAAAAATTTTTGCAGAATAAGGGTTACCTGAAAGCCAAAGTAGCCGACAGCATCATTGTTAAAAAGAAGAAAGCGCAATTGATATTTACGGCTGCCGAAGGAAGCATGTTCCGCATCCGGAAATTTCAGGATAGTATTCTGGATAAAAAAGTGCAGCAATTGTACCGGGTAAACCGGCAGCGCTTTTCACATATCCAACCCGGCGGCCGTTTCGATTTGGATAGCCTGGCGTTTGACCGTGACCAGTTTTACCAGGTAATGCGCCGCAACGGATATTATGACTTTCTGCGGCAGTACATCAGTTATAACTACGATTCTACCTTTAATAATAGTGTGGTAGATATTAAAATGATTGTGGGTAATCCCGCGGGTAAATCTGCCCACCCGGTTTACACTATTAATAATACTGTTATTACCATTGCCACAGACAGCGGCCGTACCAACGGTAAGCCCGACAGTATACAATACAGTCCGCAGTTTACGTTTTTGGACTACTCACATAAATTTAAACCCAATCCTATCCTGCGGTATGTATTTCAGCATAAGGGTGACATCTATAATATAGATGAACAAAATTTAACGACCTCGCGCCTGTCGGAATTGAATGTGTTCAGGAACGTGCCTAACCCTACTTATAAAAAGCTGGCCGACAGTACTAACCGGCTCAACACACAGATTGATATGGTGCCTCTAAAGCAATATTCCGACCGGGTAGAGGGGGAGTTCTTGTTTAACGCAGGTCAGTACGGCTATAACATCGGTAACACGCTTACCGACCATAATTTGTTTAAACAGGCGGCAGCTTTGCAAATAAAAACAAGCTGGAGTATTCTTTTCGATAACGGCCGGTTAAATTCAGGTATCTACAATCAGGATTTTAAGGTTGGGGTCAATTTGATTTATCCCCGTCTTATTGCTCCGTTTGATTTACCGGTGTTGGGTAAATATGGTGTTCCGCATACTACGTTTTCATCGAATTATTCCCTGTTTTACCAGCAAGGGCTGGTCACCCGGCAAAGCTTTATCAACTCCATCACTTATGACTGGGCCGAAACCAGCCGTAAGCTGCATACATTTACCCCTATTGACATTGAGTTTTCAAAAGGTAGCATTGTACCTGCAGCCCGCGATGTGCTGTTAAAGTACAACCGCTATTCGTATGTATACCTTATAGGGCGTACCATCTTTACCACCGGTAGCCAATATACCTATCAGTTAAATGCCAATAAATTAAACAGTCTCGAAAACTTTACCTATTTCAGGGGAAGTGTAGATGTAGGCGGTAATTTCTTATCGCTGGTGAGTAATGCCTTTAACACAAAGCGTGATACGGCCGGCCACCGTACTCTGTTTGGTTATACCTTTTCACAATATTCCAAAGGTGAAATTGACCTTCGGTTTTACAAGCATCTGGGCGGGGAGCGGCAACTGGTGTTCCGTATAAATCCGGGTATTGGTGTGCCTTATGGTAACAGTAACCAGTTGATATTTGAAAAGAACTTTTACGCCGGTGGCGCTAACGATATCAGGGCCTGGCTGCCACGTACACTGGGGCCTGGCAGGTTTAACAGAGGAACTTATTATTTCAATATTGCCAAATCGGCCATTGAAAAGGAAAGAGGTATTACATCGACGCCTGATGCTGCCACTAATGCTGCTTTAAATACAGCAGCCACGCTTGCCGCCGATACCTTGCGTGCACGTACTACCTATCTTGATCAGTTTGGTGAAATTAAAATCATCGGTAACATTGAATACCGTTATCTTATTGCCAAAAGCTTTTTTGGCGCTAAGTTAAAGGGGGCTACATTTATAGATTTTGGCAACGTTTGGCGCATCAACGGCGATACCACTCAAAACTCGGGAGGGCAATTTAAAATCAATAATATATTTAGTTCTGCTGCCATCGGCATTGGTACAGGGTTGCGGTTTGATTTGGGCTATTTTATTTTCAGGTTTGATGCCGCGCTTAAATTTAAAGACCCGCAATTTTCAGGATCAGATCAATTTGTATTAATCAAGCACTTTAACGAACTGTTTCACGACGGCAGCTTCAAACGCAATTACGCCATTGATAACTCTAATAATATTGATTTGGGTAAGAACACGGAGAATTATCACTTCTTGCAATTGAACTTCGGTATAGGTCTGCCTTTTTAATATTTATTGCTTATCAGGGTAATGGAATGCGTTCATATTTAAGAGTAAAATACGCCGGGTTATTTTGGAGATAACGGTCGGTTCATTACGGTGTAAAAGAACAGGCTTCCTACCACATAACATAGGGCATCCCGCCAATCGCCCGTATAATCAGCTTTGAAATGGGGCAGCAGTATTTCAAACACCAAAATCAGATAAAGGCAGATGAAAGCTGTCTGTCCGGCCGATAAAATGTATCCGGTGCTTTTAATGATCCACTTACGCATAAACCACAGCGCCAGATTAGCTATCACCGGTATAGCCACCAAATCGGTTAAGTAATTATTGGCAAAGGGGAGCGGGTGACCCGAGCGGCGGGTGATTTGTACCACGAGCCAGCAGGCGCACCCTGCAATAAACCAGCGATTGAGCAGTGTTTTCATTTACCCTGCGCACAAACCAATTAAAAACATCAGCAAAGTAATGAAGGCGACAAATGCAATTTGGACGTAGTACACCCACCATCTGAATGAGTTAAAGTAAATTTTTAAACGGCGCTTGGTAGGACCATCTTCAGGTTTAAGGAAAAACAAATCGCTCTCTGCTACCACCTCGCGGCGTATTTTACGTTCTACCTCACGCGAAAAGCGCTGGGGATCTAAAAAATGATTGCAATACAGGCAACGGTCGTCTATGTGGCCTCTCCAAAGGGTCCACTCTTTACAATGAGGGCATTTAACTTCACTTACCTGACTCAAACCGGAATGCTATTTATCAAATATACAGAATGTACTCATGATAAACGGCAATGCACCGGATGGTATAAAAATTACTAATTTAAAGTGTATCAACAGCTAAATTACATCAAGCATCTTTTATACCAAGGTTTTGTATCTAATCACAATTAACTATAAGTGAGATGATATAAAACAGCATAAAACGTTGAAGATAATAATGTCAGCAATACATTTAATACTTATCCATGTCAATTGTAATATTATTTTAACATCCCTTAAACATAAAATTTCAATACTGACAATTGCGGGTTTCAAATATTTTGCCAGATCAAAAAATAGGTATTGCCGTCAGTTGATGCTGACACAGGTTAAAAAAAGGCACTTTCGATACTCAAAAAGCAAACTCATAATTTGTGATTTTATTAAAAGAAATACTTTATAGATTGTGATTTTTTTAAATGTAAAAGTAAATGAATGTAAAAAATATGTTAACATTGACCCTTTCGTATTTTTTTTACAATTCGTATTTGCCCCTTGTAGGTTTTTGGTGTGATTAATACATTAGGAGTATATCCTTTATGCAAAATCATACTTGCATTACAAGGCGTATAAACCTGATATTTTTATAACATTCTTAGAAAAAATTTAATGTATTGCCGGAATGACATCCGGTAAATGCTATTGAGTACAACACCAAATTAAACACGCATGGATAAAAATTTACTTAACTTTTCCTTCAATAATCAGTATTGCGTTACCGCAAGCGGATTAACCCCAACTTTGACAGGTCAGCTTTTCAGCTTCGAATCGTCAAAAAAATGCTTAATCAACAACTTATATAATTAATCAACTAAACTCAAAACTCATGCTTAAAAAATTACTTCTCAAAGGAAGGGTAATTTGCGGGCTGATTTGCTGCTTATTTCTCTCACTGGCAGCATCAGCACAAACCCGCATTACTGGTAGAGTAATAGGCGCCGATGACCGGCAGCCTATTATAGGCGCTTCAGTACGCTTAAGAGGTACATCATTTGGTACAGTTACTGATGCACAGGGTAACTTTGCCATTACCGCTTCTCGCGGGCAGGTGTTAACCGTATCGTATATCGGTTATCAAACACGGGAAGTTACTGTAAGTGCAGCTACCAATTATCCGGTGGTTTTAAATGCCAACAGTAATGAGCTTACCCAGGTAGTGGTAACCGGTTACACTACTCAGATTAAGAAGGATATCACGGGCGCGGTAGCTGTTGTAGATGTAGGTGATGCTAAAAAAATTCCATCAACATCATCAGAACAATTACTTCAGGGCCAGGCTTCGGGTGTTACAGTAATCAATCAGGGTGCACCGGGTGCAAGCAGTACAGTTTTCGTTCGGGGTATAAGCAACTTTGGTAACACCGCACCGCTTTATGTTATTGATGGGGTGCAAACCAACAGCATGTCTCAGGTGAATCCGATTGACATTGAAAGTATCAACGTATTAAAGGATGCTGGTGCCGCTGCAATTTATGGTGTATCTGGCGGTAATGGTGTAATTGTGGTTACCACTAAGAAAGGCCGGGCTGGTAAAACTACACTAAGTTATGACGCTTATTATGGCGATCAGGAACCGCTTAAAGGCAACGTATGGAACTTAGCTAACCCTACCCAGCAGATGATGATCTCACAGCGTGCAGGCGATGCTGCCTCAAAAACACTCTATGATCCTAATAATACAGGTACTTACAGCTTGCCTGCGTATGGTTATCATGGACCAGGCAGTGCGGGGGTTACTAATGACCCGTCTATAGCAAATTCCTATTTCTTTGATGCTGCTAATCCTCAAAACGACTTTTTGGTTCAAAAGTTTAATCAGGCGGGTACCGATTGGTTTCATGCCATTTTTAAACGTGCACCAGAGCAGAGCCACACAATAACAGCCAGTGGCGGTAATGACAAAAATACTTATCTGTACTCTTTAAATTATATTAATCAACAGGGTACCTTAATTGAGACTTTTGAAAAACGTTATACCGCACGTATAAATAC
>CAXTCH010000205.1:0-6574 GCA_964241945.1 uncultured Mucilaginibacter sp. | reverse complement strand
ATAATGGCAAATACGCAGCAGCGGCCTTACAACTGCCTACTGCAGCTAAATACAGACTGCACATAAAAACGAGTGGCGGCGTTGAATATTTATCCGATTTTATTACTATAAAAAATACGCCGCCTATTGACAGCATTGGTTTTAACATTCAAAATAACAATATGAATGTTTATGTAAATACTCACGATATTACCAACAGCACACGTTATTATCGCTGGGACTACGCAGAAACCTGGCAGTTTCATTCTAAATATCAGTCCGGTTTTGTTTTAGACAATACAACAAATACCATTGTGCTCCGCAATGTTAATCAACAAGTATATTACTGTTATGCCAATGATATTTCCAGCACGCTGCTTTTAAAATCAACTAAATCTTTAGCGCAGGATGTAGTTTACCAAAGTTCCTTAACGCAAATCCCGTTAACTTCTGAAAAAATTGAATCAAAATATTCCATTCTTTTAAAACAGTATGCTTTAACGGAAGAGGCATTTAATTTTTACCAGAATCTTAAAAAAAATACTGAGCTCACCGGTAGTATTTTTGATGCGCAGCCTTCGCAGTTAGGCGGTAATATACATTGCGTAAATAATCCTAAAGAGGAGGTGATAGGTTATGTTACCGCTACCAATGTCCAAACAAAGAGGGTTTTTATCTCGGCTGATCAGCTGCATTCATCTATACTTCCTATTTACCCTTATGACTGCGAAGAGGACACTGCGCTATATAAAAATAAGCAAGGCTATAACGATGTGCAGAATACTTTAATCAATCCGCCTCTGACTGCTATTCCAATCTCCGCCATTTTTGATAAAAGCGGTCATATACTTGGGTATTTGTACAGTTCGCCTTTATGTGTTGATTGCACCTTAAGAGGCACCAAGCAAACGCCATCTTTTTGGCAGTGACAGGTTTGGTGAAATTTACGGTATATACCCATTGATAAACTCATTAACTTGAGCGTAGGCAAAAATGATAGGGATTTTACATGAAACATAAAATTTTACTTACACTCCTGGCAGTTGCCCCGGCTTTCGCCGGCTTCGCTCAAAGCCAGGTATTAACGGCAGGTAGTCCGGTTGCAGAGAAAGTGTCCGTTGCGCGTTTAAATCGTATTGATGAATTGATCAGCACAAATATCAATGCCGGGTTTATTAAAGGCGCTGCGGCTTTTGTAGCGCGCGATGGTAAAACTATTTACAATAAAGCCTTTGGTATGGCGGATGCAGAAAGCCATACCCCAATGCGGGTAGATCATATCTTTCGCATTGCTTCGCAAACCAAGGCCATTACCAGCGTAGCGGTAATGATGCTGTTTGAGGAGGGTAAACTGCTGCTGGACGACCCGATTTCCAAATATATTCCGGCATTTTCCCATCCGCAGGTATTGGATCAGTTTAATGAGAAAGATGCTACATATACTACCGTTCCGGCCAAACGCGAAATTACCATCCGCGATTTGCTGACGCATACCTCCGGTATTGATTATGCGCAGATCGGAACCAAGCAAATGAATGCTATTTATGCCAAAGCGGGTATTATTGCCGGGCTGACCGACCAAAAACTGTTGCTGGCAGATATGATGAATAAGCTGGGCAAAATGCCGCTGCACAACCAGCCTGGCGCGCAGTTTACCTATGGACTGAGCGTAGATGTATTGGGCTATCTGGTGGAGAAGCTTTCGGGTAAAAGCCTTGACCGGTTCTTTAAAGAACGCATTTTTGAACCGCTGGGCATGAAGGATACTTATTTTTACCTGCCGCCGTCTAAATATAACCGCCTGGTAAGTGTGTATACCTGGGACAAAAATAAGCGTTTGATCAAATACAGCAGCGACATGTTTTACGGCCTCTCGCCCGATTATCCCAAAGCTAACGGCACCTATTTCTCCGGCGGGGGCGGATTGAGCAGTACCATGTATGATTATGCCTTGTTTTTACAGATGATGCTCAATGGCGGTACGTATAACGGACACCGGCTGCTATCAAGGCATACGGTCAATATGATGACCGGTAATCAGATCGGCGACCTGCCTTTTGGCAAAAATAAATTTGGCCTGGGTTTTATGATTACCACAGCCGCCGGACAAACCACTTTAGGGCAAACCGAAGGCTCGTTTGAGTGGGGCGGCGCTTTTGGTACCGAATATTGGGCAGATCCCAAAGAACGTTTGGTATGCCTGCTGTACGTGCAGGATTGGGGCGTCCCGCTGGATGAGTTACATGATAAATTTAAAGTAGCGGTTTATCAGGCGCTGGAATAATTTCGAAATGCTCACATTTAAACGGAGCTGAGGCAACTGTTTTGAAGGAGATAAAGTTGTTTGTATAAAATTATTACGGGCCACTGTAGCAATTAGCAAAGTAAGCACGTAATTATAACTGACTAACCGCTTAAATCACATGAAAAAGTTTGCTTGTGTAAGTTGCCTGGTGGTAATGGGCCTCCTGATGCTATCCTCCTGTAAAAAAGGTTCAGATTCTTCTCCCTTAAAAGTTCAGGTTGTGAAGCTACCGGCCCAATTGCCTGAAAGTTTAAATGCCATCTGCTTTTTAGATGAAGCCAATGGTTTTGTAGGCGGCAGCAATGGCGGCATTTATAAAACTACCAACAGCGGCAAAAGCTGGACGGCAGTAACTTCAGGCGTAAGCGCACCCATCTATTCCATCTTTTTTGTAAATAAGCTCGAAGGGTTTGCCGCAGGTGGCGAAAGCAGTTGCGGCGGCACAGGTTGCACACCCACCGGCGGCTTTATTTTGCGTACGCAAAACGGCGGGCAAACTTGGGTTAAAGTATACACGCCTACAGCTAAAGTTGCCATAGATGGTATTTACTTTACCAGCGCCTCCACCGGTTTTTGCATTGGCATCACTACGATATATAAAACTACTGATGGTGGCAGCACCTGGTCGGAGTACCCGTTTGAGAATTTGGGCGGAAAGATGATGAAGGTAAAATTTGCTGATGCGAAGAACGGATTTGTGGTTTGCCTGTCTGATAAAATTATAAAGACTACCGACGGCGGCGCAACATGGCAGGTAACCAATCCGGGTTTTAACTTAGGTTACTATGATTTGGCATTAGCCGGTGGTACCGTCTACACCGTAGGGCAGGGCAAAGTCATCAAATCTACCAACAACGGTAGTTCATGGACGTTACTGAATAACGCACCTGAAGATATCTTCTCTGCTTACTTTTTAAACAATAACCAGGGAATAGTTTTTGGCAGGGGAAAATATTCGGGCGGAGATTTTGGCTACAGTTATGCCTCTATGTACATTACGCACGATGGTGGCACCACCTGGCAGGGATCGGATGATATTATGGATTACGGCTTAATTCAATCTCTAAGTTTTCCAGACAACAGCAGCATGGGGTACGCCGTAAACGGAAATCAGGTATTTGCTATCACCCTGAAATGATATAAGACCAACCAGCCTGAAATTTTTATAAAAATTTCAGGCTGGTTGGTAATTCATCAGTGGTTTTGGTACCACTTCTCTAAAAATTCATAACGCGCCTGCTTGGTTTCCTGTTCGGCGTGGCTGTTTACATCAATGTTCATGTAACCTAAATTGCCGGATGCCGTATTGACCGGCCATTTAGCTAAACCAGTACCATTAGGATTGCCGGTTTTTATAAAATTCGCAAAATAGGTTTCCATGGTGTTGGACACTTTGTAGTCATCCGGCGTCCATGCATAAACTGTGTTGCCGGGTAAATTACCTAAGGCATATTCAATTTCCGAAGCATGCGAAGCGCCTACCGGAGCCGGTGGTTTTGGCGCATTGGCATCCTGTTTAATAACGCCGCCGGCCAAACCTGGCCTTGCATTGCCCATCTGGGCCGTCATGGCCGGGCGGATACGTGAAAAAATGTAACGGTATACCGGTTTTTCACCGGTCTGCATCTGCAAATCGGCCCAGCGCCATGTACTGAACACAATGAAGCGGTCACTGGATAAATCGGTGGCCGAGTGAATCACTTCTTCATTGGTGTTGCCGGGGTACAGCTTCAATACCTCATCGGCCTGGTCACCAAAAATGCGGCGAATGGCTTTCTGATAGTTCTCTACCGTAGGTGCATCCGGCCCTAAAACCACTTGGTAAGGTACTTCGGCCGAATTCCCTCCGGCTAATAAAGGTACATGCGCCTGCTGGCCTGCTGAGAATATTTCGGGCAGCGTTTTAGGCAGATAGTAGCCATCAATCGCGGTAGCAAACGGAGAAGCGCCGGAACTGTAGGATAAATCCAGCAGTTTGTCGGCAGGGATAGCCCTTAAATCAGCTAATGAATTAGCGCCGACTTTTTGAGCAAAGGCAACACCTTTTTGCTCGGCTTCCGCTAACGGAACCGGGGCCAGGGTAGGTTTAATGGCAGCGCCGCTTTCGCCTATAGCGCCGGCAAACAAATTTTTAGCCAACGGCGAAGCCATCTGCACCGAAACCGAAATAGAACCTGCAGACTCGCCGGCAATGGTTACCTTTTTAGGGTCGCCGCCAAAGGCGGCAATGTTTTGCTGTACCCAGCGCAGGGCCGCAGTTTGGTCCATATAACCATAATTGCTGGAAGAATGATGTGGTGATTCCTTAGTGAGTTCCGGATGCGCCATAAAGCCGAATATGCCTAAGCGGTAATTTACGGTTACGGTAACAATACCCTTGTGTGCTAAACTTGCCCCGTCATAACGCGGCTCCGAACCATCGCCGGCAGCCAGGCCGCCGCCGTAAAAGTAAACCAGCACCGGCAAATTCGCCTTGGCCGATCGGGCAGGCGTCCACACGTTCAGGTATAGGCAGTCTTCACTGGTACTGTCTGCCCTAAAGTTCATGTCACCAAAAATGGGTTTTTGCATGGGCTTATGGCTAAAGTGGTCGGCTTTGCGTATGCCTTGCCAGTTAGCTGCCGGTTGCGGTTCGCGCCAGCGCAAATCGCCTACCGGCGGTGCCGCGTAAGGGATGCCTTTAAATTCACGAAGACCCGACACTTCGGTTCCTTGTAAAGTTCCGTTAGCAGTTTTTACCTGCAGGTTGCCTTGGGCAAAAACGCTTAGTGTCAGTAACTGGCTGGCAGCTAAAAAGCCAATAAAGGTTTTTCTCATATAATATTCTTCAAAAAGCATCATTGCGAGGAACGAAGCCATCCTGACCTGTACAGAGCAAACTTATATGGCTACTCTGTAAATCGACGATGGGTCCGTACCTCGCAATGACGGGATAATTAATAATATGGGGTATAAGTGCTACTACACCAGATTGTTCTTGATGTAAGTGATGCTTTGGGTAATGCTGTTAAACGGATCGCCGGGTGTGCTGTCCTGTTCTACAAAGAAATATTTCAGGCCGGCTTTATCCGCATGTTTAAATATTTCTTTAAACTGGATGGTGCCGTTACCTACTTCGGTAAACTTACGCTCAGGCGTTTTATCCATGTCCTTCACATGCCACAGCGGGAAGCGGCCGGGATGCTTGTTGATGAGTTCAATGGGATTCTGATTGGCTTTGGTAATCCAGTACAGGTCCATTTCCATTTTTACCAGATTTTTGTCGCTTTCATCCAGTAACACTTCATAGGGGTACCGGCCATCCTGCTGCTGAAATTCAAAATCGTGGTTGTGGTAGCAAAGCTGTATGCCTGCTTGCTTGCAACGCTCACCGGCTTTGCTTAGTTCGGCGGCTATCTGCTTGTAATGGTCCAGGTTGCCACGTTCGGATGCCGATAGATAGGCGCAAACCATATATTTTACGCCTGTAGCTGCAGCATCATCCACGGCTTTGTCCCACTCCCGCAGTATGGTTCCTTTCTGTGTTTCGCCGTTGAACTTTTCTTCACCCAGGCGGTAATGGCTGCTGGGCATTATCAAGCCGTTCTGTTTTAACAGCGCTGCAAAGGTTTTGGCATCCATGCCGTAAAAGGTTTCGCTACCGGTGTAGGTAGCGCCTTCTATTGAGTTGTAGCCGATTTGCGCCACGTGGGCTAAAGTACCCGCCGGATCTTTTTGCATCGCATCGCGCACGGTGTACAATTGCAGGCCGATGTATTTGTGGTTGTAGGCAAATAAGCGTGGCGCTGCCAGTAATCCGGCCGATAGCACGGCCGAGGTTTTAAGAAATGAACGTCTGGTAGTCATTGGGTATTTAGATTTAATGGGTTGGTTATGATAAATGTAGGGGCTTTGTTTGATAACTCAAAGCCCGCCGCCATTAAATTTGCGAGTAGCCCGCAGGTACCAGAAGCGTAGAGGTGATGTGCGATACAATCAGCTTATCGGCATACTGCGGTTGGCCGCTGAGGCGCTTCCATTCAGGGCTGGAGCCGAAAGCTTTCCACAACCGGTCATGCGCCTCCATGCTGTCAAAAGTAATCATATAGGTGAGGTTGGGCCGGTGCGTACCGATAAGCGTTTCGGAGAAAAACACAGGGTTAAATCCCAGCTGTTTAAAAAGCTCCATCTCACCGGCCTCATTAAACATCTGAATTTTAGTTTTACCGGCGTTTTCACTGGCGCTTTCGTACTGACGCAATTCAAATATTCGTTCTTTATGCGCAGGCACTACTATTTGCGGTGCGTTGG